>JAZQKU010000001.1:0-2576 GCA_045542315.1 Eubacteriales bacterium
GATCGCATCGTCGATATCGTGATTTATGTATGCAATAACGTCGGCGTAGCGGACTATCTGACCCTCAAGCGTTGATGCGGCACCGTCCTCACAGTGATATAAAATTCCGTCGAGGCACTGGTTTGTGAGGTTTAAGCCCTTTCCGTTTTTCTCAAGGGTGGTTGCAACTCTTACCGACTGCTCGTTATGTGAAAATCCAAGCTCGCATACCGAATCGAGTGCTCTTTCGCCCGCATGACCGAAGGGAGAATGCCCAAGGTCATGGCCGAGTGCTATTGCCTCGGTGAGATATTCGTTAAGCTCGAGCGCTCTTGCAATGGTGGTTGCTATCTGATTTACCTCAAGGGTGTGGGTAAGTCTTGTACGGTAATGATCTCCCTCGGGTGCAAGAAATACCTGTGTCTTATGCATAAGCCTTCTGAAGGCCTTTGAATGGATTATTCTGTCACCGTCTCGCTGATAATCGGTTCTCAAAGGACATTTTTCGTCCTCGATTGCGCGAACGGCGTCCGCACTCCTTTGTGCAAGGGGCGAAAGATATTTTATTTCTCTTTCTTCGATAAGCTCACGCGTGCATTTTTCCAACCGTTATCACTCCCGGAAATTATTTTTTAAAAGACATTATTCTTTCTGCCAACGCCTTGGCACGAAGCTCTGTATATTCATCAAAATCTGTTCTGTGCGACGAAAGTCCGAAATGGCCGGCACCGACCTCAAGTGAGCTGTCGCCTACAATAGTCATTCCCTGAACGAGGCACATATGGTGAATATCGTCAACGGTTGCCTGCTGGCCGCCGTATTTTGAACCGCCCGACGTTACCGCCGCCGCGGGAATTCCAACCCACATTTTTTTACCTCTTACAGCGCGCGTTTTATCAAAAAACGCCTTTAGCTGAGCCGAAACCGCTCCGAAATAAACGGGACTTCCGAAAACCACAAAATCTGAGGTTGCAATCTCCTCAAAAGCCTTTTCAAGCTCTGTGCCCTTATAGCACTGCTCCGAGCAGGGAGCGCTGCAATTTAAGCAAAAGGGATATTTTGCGCTATTTAACGCCTCACCCGCGTTGATTGCCACGATATCGCATTCAACAAGGTCTTTTTTAATAAGGTCAAACAGCTTTTCCGTTGTTCCGTTTTTGTTTGGACTTCCCGAAACGAATACTACCTTCATTGATAATACCCCCATAATAAATTACTACAATATAATATATCTTATAATATTTAAAATTCCTTCTTCTATTTTAAAAATTTTTATTTTTTAAAACTTTTATTTTTTTGCCCGTCTTTTTTGACAAAAAACGCATACCGAAGGTGCTATAATGCTTTTCAAAAGGAGAATAAAAATGGAATACGACGTTTATGCGGATATTATGTTTTTAACGAATTTAACCGTTGATTTTTTCATCATTTCGATCAGCCGTCTTATACTGAAGCATCACACAAGCTTTTTAAAAATGCTGTTAGCAGCGATCTTCGGCGCAGTTTACGCAACCGTTACATATTTTCTCGATTTTATTCCGTTTGCTTTAAAAGTGCTTATTGATATTATTTCACTCGCCGTAATCACAATTATTACTTACGGATTCGGAAATTACAAAAGGACTCTTTTGAGGATCTCTCTTGTTTTTTTACTTTCCCTTCTCTTCGGCGGCGTAGTATTTGCCTTTTATTTTTTCACCCCCCTCGGAGCAGTATTCTACCTCTTTGACGGTAGCTATTATTTTGATATATCTTTTATCACGGTGTTTTTTCTTGCCGCCGCTTCAGCCTCCGTCTGCTTTGCTGTTTCTAAAATCAAAACACCCGTAAGCGCTCTCCCATCAGTTATGGAGGCAACCGTTACGGTTTTCGGCAAGGATCTGCATGCAAAGGCCTTTTTAGACACCGGAAACTCGCTTACCGAAAGCATTTACGGTCTTCCTGTTCTGGTTTGCGATTACTCATTCATTGAGCCGATCTTACCTGTCGAGCTTAAAGGCCGCGAGAAATTTTCCGATATTTCGGTTATATCTTCTCTCCCCTACGAGCTTTCAAAGCGAATTAAAACCGTTTTTGCGAGGTCTCTCGGAGGCGAATCGCTCATGCTTGCTTTTCCGGTGGATCTTCTTGAAATCAAGGATTACGGCTTTATTGCAAAAGAAGCGGTAATTGCAGTTTCTCCAAACACAACCGGAAAATTTCCTCTTATTATCTCTCCCGCAATATTTTAAAGATGAGGTGAATTAAATGCTTTTTATTAAAATTAAACTGTTTTTGGCAAGGCTTACCTTAATAAAACACCGCTTCTTCCATTATATTTCGTCACCCGACACTCTGCCTCCTCCGCTTTGTCCCGAGGAGGAGCAATATCTTGCAGAGCAAAACGAGGCCGGTGTAAAGGAGGCGCGTTCACGGCTTATTGAGCACAATTTAAGGCTTGTTGTTTACATATCTAAAAAGTTTGATAACACAGGAATAAATATCGAGGACCTCATTTCAATAGGAACTATCGGTCTTATCAAAGCAGTTAACACCTTTAAAGCCGATAAGAGCATCAAGCTCGCCACCTACGCCTCTCGCTGTATCGAAAACGAAAT
>JAZQKU010000002.1:0-6961 GCA_045542315.1 Eubacteriales bacterium
GGGGGTGAAGCTTTTGCAGAGCTCTGCCTTACCGCTTGGCTATGGCGCCTTATTTCGTTTTTGCTTTTTTAAAATCAAAAGACGCAGATATCGTTAAATATTTGCGTCTTTTGACTACTGGAGCGGATTACGAGGCTCGAACTCGCTACCTCCACCTTGGCAAGGTGGCGCTCTACCAGATGAGCTAAATCCGCATTGATGGTGCCTCCGGGCGGAATCGAACCACCGACACGAGGATTTTCAGTCCTCTGCTCTACCAACTGAGCTACAGAGGCAGAACATTGGATGACTGCCAAATTGGTTTTCCCGAGGGAATGGCGACTTTGAAGGGGCTCGAACCCTCGACCTCCGCCGTGACAGGGCGGCGTTCTAACCAACTGAACTACAAAGCCGTATTTTGGTGGGAACAACAGGGCTCGAACCTGTGACCCTCTGCTTGTAAGGCAGATGCTCTCCCAGCTGAGCTATGCTCCCTCACCGAATGTTCGCCGCCTTTTCTCAAGGCGCCTTAATATTATAGCGCCTATTTCCCGATTTGTCAATACCTTTTTTGAAATTTTTTTCAAAAATATTTTTTCTTTTTCTCTTTTATATTCTATGCCGTTAATGTTATAATATATTCATCAATTATTTCAAGGAGAATATAGGATGGCTGACAGAATTTGTATCGTTACCGGTGCCTCGTCTGGCATTGGTTTTGAGACCGCAAAGCTGCTTGCGCAAAACGGCGAAAGGGTTTACGCCGCCGCAAGACGTCTTGACAAGATGGAGCCTTTAAAGGAATTCGGAGTTATTACCGTTGAGGCTGACGTCACCAAGGAGGAGGAGCTTTTTGCCCTTATCGACAAAGCCCTTTCCGAAAACGGCAGGATAGACGTTTTGATAAACAACGCGGGCTACGGTCTTTACGGCGCGGTCGAGGAGGTTTCGATGGGTGCCGCAAAGGCACAGTTTGAGGTAAACTTCTTTGCCGCCGCAAACGCCGCAAAGGCAGTGCTTCCCCATATGAGAAAGCAAAAAAGCGGTCTTATAATAAACGTCACCTCTATCGCAGGAAAAATATATACACCCATGGGAAGCTATTATCACGCCTCGAAGCATGCGCTCGAGGGGCTTTCGGACTGTCTTCGCGTTGAAGCGGAGCAGTTTGGCATCAAGGTTGTTATGATAGAGCCGGGGCTTATCTCTACCTCGTGGAGCGGAATTATGTTTGACAATCTCGAAACCGATTCCGAGCGCACCGCATATTACGAAACCGCAAAGGGCGTTGAGGGAATGTATAAGGGCTTCAAATATTCCCATCCCTCCGTTATTGCCAAAACGATTCTTAAGGCAATGAATTCAAGGAAGCCTAAAGCAAGATACCGCGCGGGAAAATATGCCGACCTTTTTGTGATCGCGCACGCACTTTGTCCCACGCGGCTTTACGATATGATTATGAAATTTACCGTGAAAAACGGTTATCAAAACGAAGAAAGAAATCGTTAAGGGCCTTTTCGCACCTTTCGGGCTCGATAAGATAAGAGAGCCCGTGGCCTGCCTCCTCCACGATATGGAGTTCCTTTTCTCCGCGTGCCGCCTCAAAATTTTTGCGGCCCATTTCGGTAGGAACGAAATCGTCCTTGCCGCCGTGGAGAAAGAATATAGGATATTCATTCTTTTCAAGCGCCTTTCGGGCGCTTGTTTCTTTCAGCGAAAATCCCGCAAAAATACGGCAATAAAGATTTGCAACGTTTAAAGAAGGAAATGCGGGAAGCTTCATATAGTGGTTTACGACGTGCTTACAGATATCCCACGGGGAGGTGTAACCGCAGTCGGCAACTATTCCCACTACGTTTTTGGGCATGGGAAGCTCCGAAGCCATCAATACGGTGGCGCCGCCCAATGAGATCCCGTCGAGAAATATCGGAAGCTCGGGAACCTTTTTCGCAAGAAACTCCGCCCACGACGCGACGTCGAAGCGTTCCTTCACTCCGAAGGTGATATAATCGCCCTCGCTTTTACCGCAGGCGCGGTGATCGATTACAAGAAGATTGCAGCCTATTGAATTATAGTATTTCCAAACGCAGCCGAAATCCCTTGAGCCGCGACTCTGGTATCCGTGGACGCAAAGGACTGTCCTTTTTGCATTTTCGGCGGCTATAAAGCGTCCGCGAAGCTTAAAGCCGTCAAAGCTCGTTATTTCGACCTCCTCGCAAGGAGCGGAAATAAGACTTTGCTCACCCTCTTTTATCTTTTCGGTAAGCGAGCCGAAATCGGAAACGACGACCTTGTTTTTCGCATTTCTTTTAAAGGATTTTTTGAACAAGACAAATATTACCGCAAAATAACAGATTGCCAAGACCGCCAACGCGGGGCAAAATATCATTAAAAACAGCTTCATTTAAAAGACCTCTTTTCATTTCAATAATATGATAGCACAAAACGAAAGGTTTTACAAGGAAATAATGGTTAAAAAAATAAAGGACCTCGTAAGAGGTCCTTTATTATTTGAAAGGGTTGTACAAATTCGATGCCTTCTGTTTTTTTAACCTATGTATTTGAACCCCTACATATTTTATAATTTGTCGGCAAAGCCGACACCTTTACTTCTTCACTATTCACTATTACTTATTACTTGCCAAAATCGACAAAAAGTGAATAGTGAAAAGTGAAAAGTTAATAGTGAAAAAGTAAAATCGACAAGCTTCTGTCGAAACTTGTCGATTTTGGAGCGGGTGATGGGAATCGAACCCACGCGACCAGCTTGGAAGGCTGGAATTCTACCATTGAACTACACCCGCATTTTTTATGCTATAAAAGTATATCGCATAATCGCGGTTTTGTCAAGAGTTTTTTCATTAAAAAATTTCTGACATTTTTTTTGCAAACTCTTTACCCCCCCCCCGAAATTTATGTTATAATATAATCACTTATTATCGGCAAGGAGAATCAGCAGTATGTTAAAGGTTATAAAAAACAATTTTCGAATGATACGGCTCGTTTTTCGCTATTCAAAATTTTATTTTCTTCTTCATACTCTCTACGCATTGTTCAAGGCAGCTTACACCTTTTTAAGCGTTTATCTCATAAAATGGTTTTTTGAAATTTTGGAAAGCGGCAGACCCTTTAAGGAGCTTATTGCTTTTCTTGGCATTTTCGTGATCGCATCCGTTGCGGTCTATTCGCTTATCACCTTTTTAGATCGATTTATAACTCTTAAATTAAACGTTAAAATCTCCGAAAAGATAAACCTTGCCCTTATTGAAAAAATCAAATCGATAGATTACGAATGCTTTGAAAATTCCGAATTCTACGATAAATACACCCGCGCACTTGCCGAGACGGGCTCGAGAGCGCTGGAGGTCACAAATACCTTTTTCGAGCTTTTCGGAACAATTGCTTCAATTGCCGTTGCCGTTGAGCTGATTTCAACCATAGAGCCGCTTTTCATTTTGCTTGCTTTATTTAACGTCGGCGTAACCTTTGCCTGCCACGCTTTTTACAACAAGACCAATTACAAAGAGGATCTTGAGGGCACGCCCTTCAAGCGCAGACGCCAATACGTAAACAGAACAATCTATCAGCCGGAATATGCAAAAGAAATAAAGCTGTTTCCGATGCACAAGGAAATACTTAAACGAGTTTACAGCGAAGGCGTTGAAGGCCACAACAATCTGATTAAAAAGTATGAGCCGAGAAAAATTGCCGTCTATACCTTTCAGATGTTTCTCGATGATGCCCTTCGCACTATTATCCCTTGGTGGTACATTGCCGTAAACGTCATAAATAAAACCCTCACGATATCAAATGCCTCGGTCGTAATAAACGTCATAAGCCGAATAAACGCCAATTTCAGAGATATGGCGTATATCCTTATGGACTACCACGCACACAGTCTTTTCATTGAGAATCTGAACGTTATTATGGATTATCAGTCGAAAATAGAAAGTGAAAACGGCATTTTGCTTTCCGGGGACGTTGCTCATTCAATCGAATTTAAAAACGTAACGTTTGCTTATCCCGGCGGCTCGGAAATTTTAAAAGATCTTTCCTTTAAAATAGAAAAGGGCGAAAAGGTTGCTCTCGTTGGTTACAACGGCGCCGGAAAATCAACTATCATAAAGCTTTTGATACGTCTTTACGACGTTCAAAGCGGTGAAATTCTCATAGACGGAATCAATATAAAAGAATACAACCCGGTTTCGCTCCGCGATGCCTTCGGACTCATTTTTCAGGATTTCAACGTTTACGCAATGTCGCTTTTGGAAAACGTTTTACTTACACCCGACTATTCCGAGGAAGAGAGAAAAAAGGCCTACGATGCACTCAAAGGCTCAGGGCTTTTATCAAAGCTCAGTGATGGCGGTCTTGATACTCCCGTAACAAAGGAGTTTAGTGACAGCGGAATCTATCTTTCAGGCGGCGAAAACCAAAAGCTTTCACTCGCCCGCGTTTTTGCCAAAAATTGCGGTATCGTTATTCTCGACGAGCCTTCAAGCGCGCTCGACCCGATTTCAGAGCATGAGATGAACAGAAATATGCTCCGTGCCGCAGAAAACAAAACGGTTTTGTTTATTTCGCACAGGCTTTCCTCCGTGGTGGATTCGGATAAAATACTTTATCTCGAAAACGGCGGTATTAAAGAAGAAGGTTCCCACGGAGTCTTGTTGGAAATGGGCGGAAAATACGCCGAAATGTTTAATCTTCAAGCTGAAAGCTACCGTCAAAACCAAATTCTCGAAAAGGAGGAGCTTTTAAAATGAAAAAGATTTTAACTTTCTTTAAAAACAACTTTTTTATTTTGGGAATTATATGGAAAGACAACAAATCCGCCATTTTCGGTAAGCTTTCTCTTTCATTTTTATCTGCTGTAAAATTCTTCTTCGAGGTCTACACGATAAAATGGATATTCGACGCCCTTGAAAGCGGCAAGACCTTCGACGCCGTGTTGCCACTTTTAATTCTCGCCTCCGTTTGCATTATATTCCCGATTTTTTACAGAGGCTATTATCAGCTTTTGCTCGGTCATTTGCATATAAACAAAACCTTTAAATCGTTAAATCTTTTGCTTGTTGAAAAATCAAAGCAGCTCGATCTCGAATGCTATGAAAATGCAGAATTTTTCGACAACTACACCCGTGCGCTTGCCGATTTGGAGGGGCAGGTCTTAAACACCTTCAATATGCTGGGTTGGTTTTTCGATGCATTCTTTAATCTTATAATTATGCTTTCCCTTTTCGGTGCAATGAACAGCGGCTTACTGATAATAATGGTGCTCACCTTTCTCCTCCAATGCGGTTATTCCTTTATTGAGAACAAGCTTGATTATAAGCGTAATCTTGCCGTCACCTATCCCGAAAGGCAGATAAATTACTCCAAGCGCATTATCTACGAGCCCAAATACGCAAAAGAGATAAAGCTTTTCAAGGGGCTTCCCGAAATTCTCAAAAATCTTTATTCAAAAGGCGTTGCCGCTTTGATAAAGGAGAATATGCAATTTGCAAAAAAGATAACTTTAATTTCAATGTGTTATCACCTTTTAAATCTCCTTTTACAATACGGATTACCGTTTATGATAATCGGATATCAGTATTTTTACCTTGACGCCTCATTGGGAACGGCAGCCGTACTCGTAAACGCCGTAGCGCAAATCCCCTCAGTGCTTTCGTGGCTTATTTGGACCTTTTCGGCATTTCAGCGAAACAGTCTTTACGTTGACAATTTAAATAAGGTTTTAAACTGCGAGCCGAAGGTGGAAACCGCCGAAGGAGAGAAATACGAGCCAAAAGGCGCGGCAAGCATTGAAATGAAAAACGTAACCTTTACCTATCGCGGAGAAAAAGAACCCACCTTGAAAAATATAAACCTTTCAATCAAAAAAGGAGAGCGCGTTGCTTTCGTCGGACACAACGGTGCCGGAAAGACCTCGTTGGTAAAGCTTATTACACGACTTTATCATCCGGACAGCGGTGAGATCCTTATCAACGGAAAGGACGTCAAAGCCTACGACTCCGATAGTTACCGCAAAGCCTTAGGACTCGTTTTTCAGGATTTCAACCTTTACGCAGTAAATATTATGGAAAACGTTCTGATGAGAGAGACAGACAATAAAGAAGCTGATGAAAAAACGGTTTATGAAGCCTTGAAAAAAGCGGGCATCTACGACAAAATCGCAGCTTTGCCAAACGGTATATACACAGACGTAACGAAGGAATTCAATTCGGAAGGCGTTCTCTTTTCGGGCGGTGAAATTCAGAAAATTGCGCTTGCCCGCGTTTTTGCAAAGGAAAGCGATATTATTATCCTCGATGAGCCTTCAAGCGCGCTCGACCCGATAGCCGAGCACGAGATGTTCAAAAATATGACCGATGCCGAGGAAGGAAAGACCTCAATACTCATTTCGCACAGACTTTGCTCTGTAATCCACTGTGACAGAATTTTCTATTTGGAGCACGGCGAGATAGTTGAGGAGGGCACTCATGAGGAGCTTATGGCAAAAAACGCGCGTTACGCGCACATGTTTAACGTGCAGGCAGAGAAATATAAAATTACAAGCCAATTCGTTTAAGCTTAAAAGGTCGGCAACATTTTGCCGACCTTTGTCATTTTTTCAATATGTTTGAGTTTTTTTGCTTCTTTGCGCTTTACTTTTTCTTTGCTTTAATCTATAATTATAAAAACATTTTCGAAGGGAGCGCTTTATGACTGCGTTTTTTATGATGATCGGCGTTGCCGTGCTTTACGCCTTTTGCAACGTCAAGGATAAGCAGGCCGTATCCCGCTATAATTTGAGCGGGAATGAATTTACCTTTCTGCTTTCGGCGCCGACCTGTCTTTTGCTTGCCCTCACCCTTCCCTTTCAGAATACATATTTCATATTATCGTGGCAATCGTTTCTTGCCGTTTTTCTCCTTGCCGTTCAAAAGACGGTTGAGTTTCAGACCTGCGCCGTAATTTTAAAGGTCATTTCTGCCTTTGA
>JAZQKU010000003.1:0-9551 GCA_045542315.1 Eubacteriales bacterium
ATATCCACGATATCGGTAAAAATATCGTTAAAATGATGCTTGAGGGTAAGGGCATAAAGGTAATAGACCTGGGAACAAACGTTTCCGCAGAGCAGTTTGTAGATGCGGCAGCGGAGAACAATGCAAACATTATCTGTTGCTCGGCGCTTCTTACTACTACCATGGGCGAAATGAAAAACGTAGTTGATACACTCGTAAGCCGCGGCTTGAGGGATAAAATCAAGGTTATGGTAGGCGGCGCGCCCATAACGCAGCAGTTCTGTGAATCTATCGGAGCCGATTGCTATACCGTTGACGCTGCTTCTGCGGCAGATGCAGCCATTGAGTTTTGCAAGAAATAATTTGAATAATAATAATAAAATCCCGCATTCTGCAATGCGGGATTTTTGTTATTTCAAAACAGTTTTAAGAAACTGACCGGTATAGCTGCCTTCGATTTTTGCAACCTCTTCGGGAGTGCCGACTGCAACTATATCGCCGCCTCTGTCGCCACCCTCGGGACCGAGATCAATTATATAATCGGCAGATTTTATAACGTCGAGGTTGTGCTCAATGACAAGCACAGTGTTTCCGTCGTTTACAAAGCTGTTTAAAACCTCTATAAGCTTTTTGACGTCGTCGGTGTGAAGGCCGGTTGTTGGCTCGTCGAGAATATAAACAGTCTTTCCTGTTGAACGCTTCGAAAGCTCGGTTGCAAGCTTTACACGCTGTGCTTCGCCGCCCGAAAGGGTGGTGGACGGCTGGGCAATTTTAATATAGCCCAAGCCTACGTCGGCAAGCGTCTGGAGCTTACGCTTTACTTTGGGAACGTTCTTGAAGAATTCAATACCCTCGTGAACGGTCATATTAAGCACGTCGCTTATATTTTTGCCGTTATATTTTACTTCAAGGGTTTCTCTGTTATAGCGTTTGCCGCCGCACACCTCGCAGGGGACGTAAATATCGGGAAGAAAATGCATCTCGATCTTCAATATACCGTCGCCCTCACAGGCGTCGCATCTACCGCCCTTTACGTTAAACGAAAAACGGCTTGCGGTAAATCCGCGTTCCTTTGCGTCGGTGGTTTGAGCGAAAAGCTCGCGGATATCTCCGAAAACACCCGTGTATGTTGCGGGATTGGAACGGGGTGTTCTTCCGATAGGCGACTGATCTATTACGATTGCCTTATCAAGATTTTCTATTCCGAGTATCTCGTCGTGAAGCCCTGATTTGGCCCTTGAACCGTTAAGCTCCGAAAGAAGCTTATTGGAAACAATGTTGTTAACAAGACTTGATTTGCCTGAGCCTGAAACGCCTGTTACGGCTACCATACAGCCGAGGGGTATCTTTACGTCGATATTATTGAGATTATGCTCTCGTGCACCCTTTACCTCAAGAAATTTACCGTTTCCTTTGCGTCTGTTTTCGGGAACGGGGATTTCAAGACGGTGTGAAAGATAATTTCCCGTTATCGACTCGGTATTATCCATGACCTCTTTCGGAGTGCCTGCGGCTATGAGTCTGCCACCGAAAACTCCGGCACCGGGACCGATGTCAATAAGGTAATCTGCGTTGACCATCGTTTCTTCGTCGTGTTCAACTACTATTACCGTATTTCCGAGGTCGCGAAGCCTTTTGAGCGTTTCGAGAAGCTTCATATTATCGCGCTGATGAAGGCCTATCGACGGCTCATCGAGAATATATAAAACACCCATAAGTGATGAGCCGATTTGAGTGGCGAGTCTTATTCGCTGGCTTTCGCCACCCGAAAGGGTGCCCGAGGGCCTTGAAAGGGTAAGATATTCCAAGCCGACGTCTTTTAAAAACTGAAGCCTTGACTTGATCTCCTTAATAATCGGAGCCGCAATCATTTCGTCACGCTTACTCAAAGTAAGAGTACCGGTGATTTCAAGCGCTTTTGAAATGGGAAGCTCGGTGAATTCATGAATGTTCATTCCGCCAACCGTTACCGCAAGTGCAATAGGATTTAAGCGCTGACCGTTGCAGTCGGGGCAGGGAGTGGTATTCATGAGTGCCTCAATTTCGGCTTTAATATAATTGCTCGAGGTTTCCTTGTATCGCTTTTCAAGATTGGGGATAACGCCCTCAAAGGAGTTTTCGTATTTATATGAGCCGTAAGAATTCTGACGTCTCATCTTGAGCTTTTCGCCGCCCGTGCCGTAAAGAATAAGATCCAAGGCCTTTTTGGGAAGATCTTTAACGGGAACGTCCAATGAAAAACCGTAGGTGTCTGCTATTGCGGTGAAATACATTTCGGCAATCGAATTATCGCAAACGTAGTTCCAGCCAGATGCCTTTATAGCACCCTCTCTTATCGTGAGATTGCGGTTGGGAACGACCAATTCAGGGTCGATGTTCATTAAAACCGAAAGGCCTGAGCAGGTTTTGCAGGCGCCGTAAGGGTTATTGAATGAAAACATACGGGGCTGAAGCTCGTCGATTGAGATGTCGTGATCGGGGCAGGAAAAGGACATTGAATAAAGGGTTTCCTGCGCTTCGGTTATAACCAAAACCAAGCCCTTTGCGGCGTTGAGTGCAGTTTCAACCGAGTCGGTTATTCTTTTCATGGAATCAGGCTTTATAATGAGTCTGTCAACGATTATTTCGATATTATGCTTTTTGTTTTTATCAAGATTGATCGTTTCAAAAAGGTCGTAAATAATACCGTCAACACGCGCTCTCGTAAAGCCGGCCTTTTTATAGTCCTCAAGAAGCTTGTGATATTCGCCCTTTCGTGAACGCACGATAGGGGCGGCGATCTGTACCTTCGTTCCTTCGGGGTAATTCAGGATTTTATCAACTATATCGTCAATTGTTTGCTTGACGATTTCTCTGCCGCAAACAGGGCAGTGCGGAACACCGATCCTTGCATAGAGAAGACGCAGATAGTCATAAATTTCCGTTATTGTTCCCACTGTTGAACGCGGATTTTTAGAGGTGGTTTTCTGATCTATTGAAATTGCGGGGGAAAGACCCTCGATAGAATCGACGTCCGGCTTGTCCATTTGCCCTAAAAACTGTCTTGCATAGCTCGAAAGCGATTCGACGTATCTTCTTTGTCCCTCGGCATAAATGGTGTCAAAGGCAAGAGAAGACTTACCCGAGCCGGAAATGCCTGTTATAACAACAAGCTTATCTCTTGGGATATCTATATCAATATTTTGCAAATTGTTTTCCTTTGCACCGCGTATTTTTATAAATTCATTTGCCATAAATTAGCCTCACTGTTTAATCTTGCCGTTTTTGATTGCCGCAATTTTATCGCGTAAAAATGCAGCATGCTCAAATTCAAGAAGCCGCGCGGCCTCCTTCATCTGTTTTTCGAGCTCGGAGATCAACCTCTCCTTTTCCTTTGTGGACGCTATCTTTGAAACGGTATCATCGGTAATTTCTTCTTTGGAGGAAATCTCAATAACCTCGCGGATATCCTTTTTGACAGAGCGGGGGGTAATACCGTGAGCTTCGTTATAAGCTATCTGATGCTCACGACGTCGGACGGAAATCGAAATAGCTGCTTCCATTGCAGGGGTAACACTGTCGGCATACATAATAACCGAACCGTTTTCGTTTCTGGCGGCTCTTCCTATCGTTTGAATAAGAGAGGTCTCGCTGCGTAAAAAGCCCGGCTTGTCGGCGTCAAAAATAGCAACGAGCGACACCTCGGGAATGTCAAGTCCCTCACGAAGCAGGTTAATGCCTACAAGACAGTCGAATTCACCCATGCGAAGCTCCTTGATAAGCTTCATACGCTCTATCGTATCAATATCGTAGTGGAGATATTTTGCTTTAATATCAAGGCTGTTTAAGTAATCACTCAGATCCTCAGCCATTTTCTTCGTGAGGGTGGTAACGAGCACTCGTTCGCCCTTTTCCTTGCGTGAAATAATTTCTCCGTAAAGGTCGTCGATCTGTCCTTCGGTAGGTTTTACGGTTATTTCGGGATCAAGAAGTCCCGTAGGACGAAGTATCTGCTCTGCAAAGTTTTCCGAAATTTCGCGCTCGTATTCTGCGGGAGTTGCGGAAACGTAAACGACCTGATTTATTTTCTTTGAAAATTCGTCAAAATTAAGGGGTCTGTTATCAAGCGCGGAAGGAAGACGGAAGCCGTAGTTGACAAGATTTTCTTTTCTTGAACGGTCACCTGCATACATTCCTCTTACCTGCGGAACCGTGACGTGGCTTTCGTCTATAAACATAACGAAATCCTTTGGGAAGTAATCAAGAAGGGTATAAGGCGGATCGCCTCTTTTTCTGCCGCTTAAAATTCCCGAATAGTTTTCAATACCCTTACAAAAGCCCGTTTCGCGAAGCATCTCCATATCGTAGTAGCTTCGCTCCTTGATTCTTTGCGCTTCAATGAGTTTACCGTTTGCCTCGAAATATTTAACACGTTCTTCCGTTTCGCGTTCGATCTCCGCAAGCGAACGGGTAAGCTTGTCACGGGCAATAACGTAGTGAGATGCAGGGTAAATGGCTACGTGATTTAAAAATGCAGTTACCTCACCCGTGAGGTAAACTATTTCGGTAATTCTTTCGACCTCGTCGCCGAAAAATTCAACTCTTATTGCGGTATCACCCGAATAAGAGGGGAAAATCTCAACGGTATCGCCTTTAACACGGAACTTATTTCTCGAAAAATCAAATTCGTTACGCTCATATTGCATAGATATAAGTCTTCTTATAAGCTCATCTCTGTCAAGCGTCATACCTTTACGGATAGAAATCGTCATTTCAAGATATTCTGATGGGTCACCGAGGCTGTAAATACAGGAAACCGAAGAAACTATAATTACGTCTCTTCTTTCAAAAAGCGAGCTTGTAGCCGAATGCCTGAGCTTTTCGATCTCATCGTTTATAGCCGAATCCTTTTCAATATAAACGTCTGTTGAGGGGATATACGATTCGGGCTGATAATAATCGTAGTAAGATACAAAATATTCCACCGCATTCTCAGGGAAGAATTCGCGGAACTCACTGCAAAGTTGTGCGGCAAGAGTTTTGTTGTGAGCAAGCACGAGAGTCGGACGGTTTATCTGTTCGATAACCTTCGCCATCGTAAAGGTCTTGCCTGATCCGGTGATGCCGAGAAGAGTCTGATGCTTTAAGCCCTTATTGATTCCGTCAACCAATGAAGAAATAGCCTCGGGCTGATCGCCCGTGGCTTCAAAATTGCTTTTCAGTTTAAATATCTTTTCTTCCAAAAGGCTTTCCTCCGAGATATCAGAATCTCATCATATTGCTATCCCTGAACGAAACGAAATCTCTGTTACCGACAACTATGTGGTCAAAAAGCTCAATATCAAGCGTATCGAGGAATTCGCTGAGATCTTTCGTCAACATCATATCCTCGCGGGAGGGAAGTGCAATGCCGCCGGGATGATTGTGAGCAAGAACGACCATTGAAGCGTTGTATTTGAGCGCAGTTTCACAAACGAGCCTGTTGTTGATATTACAACTGCTTACGTTTCCTTCGGCGATCTGGGTTACATTAAGGAGCTTCAGCTTTGCATCGAAGCAAAGAAGTATTATTTTTTCAAATGTTTCGCCGATAAAGTAGTTTACAACGTAATTTCCGATATCGCTCGGACTTGTAAACACTTTAGCATAGTTTTCCCTGTCAAGATAATAGCGCTTTGCAATGGGCATAATGAGCTTTATAAGCCTTGCGCCGCCTTTACCGACTATCTTTTCTATTTCATGGACCTTTGCATCAAAAACGCCGGAAAGAGAACCGAACTCATTTAAAAGTTTATGAGCCATTTCGTTTGTATCTCTTTGCGGAATTGCATAAAACAAGAGGAATTCAAGGATCTGATGATCCGAAAAGTCTTCAAGTCCGCTTGCATCGAAACGAGCCTTGACGCGTTCTCTGTGACCTGCGTGAATATTCTTCTTTTTAACCTTTTCGTTTTCTGCCATAATATTTTACCTGTTTCGTGTGTTATTGTCTGTATTGATCAATATCTTCTGCGCCTTGCTCTTGCTGCGCGTTTTTTTGCTTTTCTCTTCTGTGCCGAAACGAACAGTGCTACGATTGTGAAAAGAACTATTGCACAAATAAATATTATTAAAAAGGTCGTAAGAGTTTCCTGCTGCTTGAGTTTATTAAGATACTGCTTATATTCGGTAACGGAAACATTATAATTTGAAATAAGCTCAATCGATTTTGCGGAAGGGTCCTCAACCGAATCATAGTTGATGAAGAAATCGGAGATAGCTGCCTTTGCTTCTTCAACCTTGAAATAAACACTGTCCTTTTTGTTTTCGGCGCGTTCAAATATAGGCTGTGTAAATACCGCCTTTAAGGCTTCAACGTTTTCGGGAACATTGTAAAGTGAGGGGACGAGTTTGGTTTCAACGTGATTTCCTGCAGCTTGCTCATAAGCATAAGCAAGCGACAGTGCTTTACCGTCCTCATTAGCCTGACACATAATTTCAAGTCCCATAGGAAAACCGTTGCTGTCTGTTCCCATAGGCACGGTGATTGCGGGATAACCGCAGGAGGGCGCAAGAAGATATGCGTTAGAATAGTATTCATTTAACGATTTGCCGTTTAGCTGAACACCGTTTTGCATAGTAGGGTATATTATTGCATCAAGGTTGTATCGTGCAAAATAACCGTCAATATGAGTCTTTACTCTGTTTTTGTTATTTGTATTGTTTTCAAGACGTGTAAGTCCCTCAAGGTCTTTTATTGAATTGTAGGACACGTCGTAATCGGCAAGTATTCCCGATTCCTTGGCAAGCTGTGAGAATTTTCTTATAGTGCCCGTTGTTCCCTTGATGTATTCGTTAAACCAGGGCTCAAAGGTCCAGGAGGAATAACCCAGTTGTGCAAGATAGTTGATGTCGTCATCGACAACTCCTTCAAGCCAAATGACGGTTGCGCCCTCTTTTTCAAAAACAGCCGCGACCTGCTCCATAAGTCTTACAGTGTCGGCGTTCTCGTATTTCAGTATCGGTATCGTTGCCTTTTTGTTTGATACTGAGTAAACCAACTCCTTGGGAATACCGATGGTTTTATTCTTAAGTGAAGCACCGTTCAAGCCTTCGGTGTATTTGTCAAAATCACCCTCCATAGCACCCAAAAGCATGGCGCAATCGAAAACGTTGTTTGCAATAGGGCCTGCTGTATCTCTGTAATGGTCATAGGGAACAATACCGTTTAACGAAAGAAGGCTGTATGTGGGGCGAAGTGCAACGACGCCGTTTGCGGAAGCGGGAGTACGAAGGGAAGAATTGGTGTCGGTTCCTATTGCCAAGGGGGCAAGCCTTACCGCGACTCCGACTGACGAGCCGCTCGAAGAACCGTAAGATGAATAGCTTGTGTTAAAAGCATTGTAAACGTTTCCGAAGGAGCTTGACGATTCATAAGCGCTGATTGCAAAATAGCTCATATTTGTTTTTGCAAGAATTATTGCGCCCTGGTCGATAAGCGACTGAACGACAGGAGAGTTTTCAAGGGGATAGTTATCGGACATAAGCTTTGAGCCTGCGGTGGTGGGCAGGCCCTTTACGTCAATGTTATCCTTCACCAGCACGGGAAGCCCAAAGATCTCACTGCTTCTGACTCTGCCGTTGGCAATAAATTCCTCATCCTTTGCCTTGGCTTCATTAAGTGCATTTTCATTAATGGTTATTATTGCATTGTATTGGTCTCCGTAAGCATATATCCTATCGAGATAAAGCTTCATAATAGTGTAATAGGTCAAATATCCGTCGTCAACAGCCTGCTGAAGCTGCGATACGGACATATCGAATATATCTACGGGAGCTTTGCTGTTTGCGGCAGAAGCGGCGGTTATAAAAACGGAGAAGCTTATAATTATGGTAACGGTAAATATTATGATTCGTTTAAATACAGACATATCGTACCTCGAAAATTAATTTATTGTTTTTTATCTGTCCGAAAGAGGAATATATTTTCTTTCGTCTGAAACGCTCATATATGCGGGACGTATTATCTTTCCTGCATTTGCGAGCTCTTCAAGGCGGTGTGCACTCCATCCTACTATTCTTGCTATTGCAAACAAAGGAGTGAAAAGCTCTTTGGGAAGCCCGAGCATATTATAGGCAAAGCCGCTGTAAAAGTCTACGTTTGCGCTTACGCCCTTGTATATTTTTCGCTTTTTGGCAATTACGTCAGGCGCAAGTGCTTCGACCTTTTTATAAAGATTTAACTCTGCGGTAAGTCCTTTCTCAACAGAAAGCTGTTCAACGAAACCTCTGAACATTTCCGCTCTCGGATCCGAAACGGAATATACTGCGTGACCCATACCGTAGATAAGTCCTGATTTATCAAACGCCTCTTTGTTAAGAAGCTTCAGAAGATAGTCTGCGATCTCGTCATCGTCGCTCCAATCGGATATGTTTGCCTTTATATCTTCAAACATATCTACGACCTTGATATTTGCACCGCCGTGTCGGGGACCTTTAAGTGAACCGAGAGCCGCAGCCATAGTACTGTAGGTATCAGTGCCAGATGAGGTTACAACGTGGGTAGTAAATGATGAATTATTACCGCCGCCGTGTTCTGCGTGAAGGATAAGCGCTAGATCAAGGACCTTTGCCTCAAGCGCTGTGTATTTTGAATCGTCGCGCAACAAATGAAGTATATTCTCTGCTGTAGAAAGCTGCTTGTCGGGAACGTGGATAAATAGGCTCTGTTCGCCATGATAATATTTGTGCGCTTGGTATCCGTAGACGGCAAGCAACGGAAATCTGGCGATCAGTTGTAAGCACTGACGCAAAACGTTTTCAATAGAGATATCGTTGGCATTGTCATCGTATGTATAAAGAGTAAGCACGCTTCTGGCAAGACTGTTCATCATATCGGTTGAGGGAGCCTTCATTATTATATCTCTTACAAAGCTTTTCGGAAGAGTTCTGTAAGAGGATAAGACGCCCTCGAATTCGGTAAGCTCACTTTGAGTGGGTAATTCACCGAAAAGCAGAAGATATGCAGTCTCTTCAAAGCCGAAGCGAGAATCACAGCTTATTCCGTTAATAAGATCCTTGATATCGTAGCCTCTGTATGAAAGCTTGCCGTTACAAGGAGTTTTAACACCGTCTGCGTATTCAAACGAACGGATATCCGAGATCTCGGTAAGACCTGTAAGAACGCCGTTTCCGTTAACGTCGCGCAAACCGCGCTTGACGTCGTATTTTTTATATAGTTCATTATCAATAGTGCTGTTTTTAATACATAATTCACTTTTTGACTTTATATAATTTTGCATCTATGCTTACACGTCACGTGACCTTTTCACAACCGAATAGCAGCTATTTATATCAAATTAATGCTGCAGCTGCTACACATATTGCCAGACAGTTTTTATTGGGAAATGTTCATGAGAAAAATGTAGAGAATCTAATTAGAAAGTATTTACTTCCGGTTCGTCCTGGGCGACAAAAGCCTAGAAATATGCGAGTCAAGCGGCCTGCCAGTTTTCAGTACCGGATGGTCTAATCAAAAATACAGTTTGTCTACACGCAGAGCTTGCTCTGCGCTTTTGGTACGCCCAAATATCGCCATTATGATATGTTTATAT
>JAZQKU010000004.1:0-6679 GCA_045542315.1 Eubacteriales bacterium
AAAAATAATATTTTTTGAACTTTTTTCCGAAAAGGTAATAACGTCGGCTTTCACGGACAAAATAACCGAAGGTGATCTGAATGTCATTAGTTAGCAAAACGCTTGAAATCAATAAATGCACTGTGAAGACTGCATTTTCAAACGAAAAAACCGTAATAGTGCGTGACGCCGTTTGCAAAAGCGGCAAAAAAACCGCCGTCTGCTTTATCGACGGTATGGTAAACGGGAAAATAGTAAACGAAAGCATTATCGAGCAAATAATATCCTTTGAGTCGAAGGCTGACAAAAATTTTGCCGTTTCTCTTTTGGAGTCGGGAATATGCGCCTCCGATACCAAGGCGGAAACCGACTTTGATAAGCTTCTACAGGGACTTTGCGAGGGAAATACGGTAGTGTTTATCGACGGCGAGCAGACCGCTCTCATCATTGATACAAAGGGCTATCTTTTAAAGGCGATAACCGAGCCTGCGGGCGAGAGCATTTCAAAGGGACCGCACGAGGGCTTTACCGAGGAGATACTTGTGAATATGTCGCTTTTAAGACGGAAAATATCAAATCCCGACTTAAAGCTCGAGCTTATGACCGTTGGAGAAAAAACTCACACTAAGGTCTGCCTTTGCTACGTTGAGGGCATTGCCAAGAAACGGGTGATAAATGAGGTGAAAAAGAGGCTTTTTGCAATCGATTGCGACGAGATACTCGACAGCAACTATCTTGCCGAATATATCCGTGACCACCCTTATTCTCCGTTCAAAACGGTAGGAAATACCGAAAGACCCGATTCGGTTGCGGCAAAGCTTTTGGAGGGCAGGGTAGCGGTAATGGTAAACGGAACTCCCGCCGTGATCACGGTTCCTTATATCTTTGCGGAATATTTCCAATCCCCTGAGGATTATTACGTAAGCTTTTACTACGCCACCGTGGGCAGAATACTCAGAATGATAAGCTTTCTTCTTTCTGTATCACTCCCCGCCCTCTACGTTTCCTTTACAAACTATCATCAGTCGGAGATCCCCATAAAGCTGTTTATTGCAATAGCGTCCTCGCGTGACGGAGTACCGATATCCAATCTTCTTGAGGTAATTATAATGCTTGTGGGCTTCGAGCTTCTTCGCGAGGCGGGCGACCGGATACCTGCCTCCTTCGGAGTATCGTTAAGCGTCGTAGGTACATTGGTAATAGGGCAGGTCGCGGTAACGGCAAAGCTTATTTCCGCGCCGGTGGTTTTCATAGTTGCAATAACCGCCACAACGGGACTCCTTATCCCTAAAATGAAGGGCGCGATAATATTTACCCGCCTTTTGATTCTTTTGCTCTCCTCCCTCCTCGGAATATACGGTTATATTATGGGAATGACGGTGCTTTTTTGCTATCTTTCATCACTTCGCTCCTTCGGCAGCGAGTATATGTCTTATATAATTCCCTTTGGAAAGGGTAGCTCGCCCGACGTTCTTTTCCGTGCACCCATAACAAAAATGCGATACCGTCCCGAATTTGCAAAAAGCAAAAGGAGAAAGGGTGAGGGAAATGGTTAAAAAAATTATTCTTGCCATAATTTCTCTTTGTCTTTTTACCCTTACGGGCTGCTTCGACTACGAGGAAATGAACGAGCTCGTGCTTCTCACGGCAATAGGCATTGACGAAACCGACGGGGGCTATAAGGTATCCGCGCAGATAATCGTAAGTAAGGGAAGCGCCCTTGGCTCGGCGCCGTCAATGACGGTAAAAAGCGCCGAGGGTAAAACGATGACCGAGGCTATCGCAAAGATACAGTATTATTACGCCGAACCGATATATCTTGAGCATATAAAAATAGTTGTGATCGGTAAAGAAATTGCTGAAAAAGGACTCGGGGACGTAATAAAGCTTATCGGCATAATAGGGCCCTTTTATAACTTTGAGGTGACGGTTGCATCAAACGACACCGCAGAGGAGGTCCTTAAGGCGGGCTCCTTTTCAAGCCATATAAATGCGATGGAGGCGGCATCGATGATATCCTTAAACAACGTTTACGCTCTTCCGCCCTCGGTAAAGGGCTTTGAGCTTTTAACGGGAAGCGGCGATTACGTTATCCCCGAATTAAAGCTCAAAAGGAATGAAGACACCGACAACGGAACCGACGAGGAAAAGGCGAAAAAGATAATAATGACAGAGGGCGGAGCCGTTATAAGGGATAACAAAATGGTGGGGTCCATAAGCGGAAGAGAGTCGGGAAATCTTCTCCTTATTGCCGAAAAAACGGTAAACTGCAACCTTTCGGTAACCGAGGGAGAAACGGTAACGGTGCTTAAAAACGAGCGTAAAATATCGGCTGAGGTAAAAGACGGAAGACCGAAGGCATCGGTATCGGTAAAGCTCACGGTTGACGGAAAAATAACCGATTTGAAATCGGTAACGGAGGAGATACGAAGGGAAATGGAAAAAACTGTAGCAAAGCTATATAAGGAAGAGCAGTGCGACGTTCTGGATCTTTACGGACTTTTCAAAAGCCGATACCCCGACCTATATAAAGGCAAAGACGATTTCAGAAAAAGCACCGAAAGCCTTGAAATTGAAATTTCCTTAAAGATAATTCACGAATCGGGGAAAAATCCGCTTGAGGACGGAGGCGCGCTCAAATGAAATCGGCTTCGGTTTTTAAGCTTTTTGCGCTTTTTTCGGTTTTTTTAATAGGCAATGTCCCGATATCAAAAATCGTTTATCAATCGGGTAACGGAACGGTGATATCGGTAACGGTAGCCGCCGCGCTTGCATTCCTTGCCTTTACCTTAACTGCCTTCCCGTTTCTGAAATATCCCTATATCACGGTGGGTGAATATGTAAAAATGAAAGCGGGTAAGGTCGGTAAAGGAGTGACCTCCTTTGTTTTGCTTGCTTTTTCGGTTATATCGCTTAGCTCGGTGCTTTTCGGATTTGTGAAATTCCTGTCTGTCACATCGCTTAACTTTACTCCCGACTCCTTTGCAATTTTGGCAATAACGTCGGTGGCGATTGCGGTATCGTTTACGGGAATTAAAAACGTATTACCGTTATCGGCGGTTGTTTTTGCCGCCTTTTCGCTTTTTGCGCTGTTAATGGTTCTGTTTTCGCTTCCGATGATGAGAAGTGAAAGCTTTTTCCCCGTTTTTGACGAAAAAAGCGGTAATATCCTTTCATCTGCGGCGGATATTTTTCTTGTTTTGTTTGCCGATATAATTCTTGCCGTTTTCGTAACGGGAAAGGAAGCCGACGGCAAAAGAGTTTACAGAGCGGGCGTTTTCGCAATTATTTTCTGGGCGGCATTCACTCTTGTTTTTACCGCCATACCGAGAGGCATCTTCGGTGAAAGCCTCGAAATTTTCCAATATCCCGTTTTCAGCGCCCTTTCCGCCGTAAAATTCTTAAGCTTTCTTCCGAAAGCAAGCTTTGTCTTTCAAACTCTTTCCTTTTCGGCTGTGCTGATAAAATCGGCGGTAACGGTGACCTTTGCCGCCCGCGCCGCTTCGGACCTTTTCGGCGCACCGAAGACCAAAGCGGCAAAGCTTCTTTGCCGTATTTTACCCGCTTCGGCGGCAGTTATTGCTTCATCGGCGCTTATCGGTATAAATGAAAAAGCCTTTTTCCTCTTAAACACGGCGCATGCCGCCGCAGCTCTTGCAACCGTTATTCTTTTTGCGGCAATAAATATAAAAAGCTACCGACGTAGGCGGTAGCTTTTATCTTTATAAGGTTTATTTCCAGCTGTCCTCGTGCTCGGATTTTTTCTCGCGGAGCATAAGATCGGAAATTGCGTCCTTAGGTGTTTTATTTTCGTAAAGCACACGGTAGATCTCCGTGATTATCGGCATATCCGCCTTCTCCTTAAGAGCAAGACGGTAAGCCGCCGAAGCGGTCTTATATCCCTCAACCGTCATTCCTATCTCTTTAACAGCCTCTGCCGCAGGCACGCCCTTTCCTATAAGGATTCCGCAGCGTCTGTTACGGCTGTGCATACTCGTACAGGTTACTATAAGGTCGCCGATACCGGCAAGACCGGAAAACGTCTCTCTGTCGCCGCCCATTTTAACTCCGAGGCGCGCCATTTCGGCAATGCCTCTTGTCATAAGCGCGGCCTTGGTGTTGTCACCGAGCCCCAGACCGTCAATCGTTCCCGCGGCAAGCGCGATAACGTTTTTGAGAGCGCCGCCAAGCTCCGTGCCGACTATGTCCTTGGTGGTATAAAGACGGAAGGATTCGTTCATAAGCTGATTCTGAACGTATCTCGCGGTGCGCTTGCTCCTTGAAGCCACAACGTTTGCGGAGGGTATTCCTCTGGCAACCTCCTCCGCATGGGAGGGACCCGACATTATCGCAAGCTTTTTGGGATTTCCAAGCTCCTCGTTTATTACTTCTGAAAGCCTCATAAGCGAGGATTCCTCAAGACCCTTGCCGATGTTGACCACCGTCTGGCCGCTATAAATTCCCTTAAGCGTTCTGCAAACTGAACGCACGGCAACGCTGGGTACGGCAAGAACGATAATATCCGCATCGCACACACAGCCTATATCGGTGGTAAGAGCAACCGACTCGGGAATCAGAACACCCTTTAAAAGAGGATTCTCGCGGGTTTTTGAAAGGCTTTCGATCTCACTTTCGAATTTACTCCAAAGAGTTACCGAATGACCGTGCTTTGCGGTCATTATCGCCATGGCGCTGCCCCAGCCGCCCGAGCCCAAAACTGCAATTTTAGCCATAATATCACTTATCCTTTTTGCTTCCGAGCTTGCTCTCGGTGCCATGAATGAGTCTTACGATATTTGCTCTGTGAGAGACAATAACGGCAATGCCGATAACGGCAAAAACCAACGTTGGCCAAATAACGTAATCGAAGGACTTATCAAAGAGAAAATAGGTGTAAACGAAATAAAAAACGGGAGTCATAAATCCTGCGGCGATAGAGCCGAGGCTTACGTATTTGGTAATTCCCACTAAAATTCCCCACATAACGAGGAGTGAGAGCATGGTAAGCGGAGTGATTCCCAACAAAATGCCTGCCGTTACCGCAATGCCTTTTCCACCCTTAAAGCCGTAAAAAACGGGAAAAAGATGACCCATAACGGCAAAAAATGCAATTATTGCAAGGTAAAGATCGCCTGCAGAGCCCAAGATAAGTCTTGCAAGCAAAACGGCGACAAGACCTTTGAGCATATCGAGCACCATTACCAAAACGCCCTTTTTTGCGCCGAGCACTCTTATTACGTTGGTGCCGCCCGCGTTTCCGCTTCCGAAATCCCTTATGTCCTTATTTATAAGCTTTTTTGTAATTATAATTGAAAAATTTATGCTTCCGAGCAAATATGCAACGATACAAAGTGCCGAAACGGTAAGATAAAATTCCATAATTACACCTCAAATTTTTCGCCTCTCGTGCGAACGTTAAATACAATGGGCGTTCCCTTGAAACCGAAAACCTCTCTCAAGCGGTTTTCAATGTAGCGCTGATAGGAGAAGTGGAAAAGCTCCTTGCTGTTTACGAAAAAGCTGAAGGTCGGAGGACGGGTGCCCGTCTGTGTCATATAATAGATCTTCAAACGCTTGCCCTTATCCGAAGGAGGCTCGGTGCGCTCGGTGCAGTCTGCGAGAAATTCGTTTAAAACACCGGTTGCAATGCGCTTTTGGTTTTCAGCATCGGCAAGAGATACCGCCTTAAAGAGCTTGTCTATTCTCTGACCCGTCTTTGCCGAAATGAAAACGGTTTCAACGTAATCCATAAAAGCAAACGCCTTTTTGATCTCGTCTAGCTGCTTGTTCATGGTGTAGGAATCCTTGTTTTCAACAATATCCCACTTATTGACGGCAATAACGGTTGCCTTTCCCGCATTATGGGCATAACCGACTATCTTGGTATCCTGCTCCGAGGGACCCTCGGTGGCATCAATCATAAGAACGGCAACGTCGGCTCTGTCAATAGCGGAGTATGCTCTTATAATGCTGTATTTTTCAATGTTTTCTTCTATCTTCGACTGCTTTCTTATTCCCGCGGTGTCGATAAGATTGAATTTTCCCCAGGGAGTTTCAATAAGATTGTCAACGGCGTCACGGGTGGTGCCCGCCACGTCGGAAACGATCATTCTGTCCTCCTCAAGCACGCGGTTAACAAGCGAGGACTTGCCCGCATTGGGCTTGCCTATAACGGCAACGGTAATAACACCCTCTTCGTCGGCTTCCTTTTCGGCGTCCTTTGAGGGAAGATGGGAAAATATCTCGTCAAGCAGGTCGCCCGTGCCGTGACCGTGAAGCGACGAAACGGGGAAGGGATCGCCGAGTCCGAGATTGTAAAACTCGTAAAGCTCTGCGGGCGGCTCACCGATCGAGTCCACCTTGTTAACACAAAGCACAACGGGCTTTTTTGCCTTTTTGAGCTTGTCTGCAACGGCATGGTCGTCGGCGGTAACTCCCACGGTGATGTCCGCAAGCATAACTATAACGTCGGCGGTGTCTATGGCTATCTCGGCCTGACGTGTCATTTTTGAAACTATAGGGTCGTTAACGTTTTTCTCAATGCCGCCGGTGTCAATAACGATAAAGGGTCTGTCGAGCCATTCGGCTTCGGCGTAAACTCTGTCACGGGTAACGCCGGGGGTGTCGTCAACGATGGAAATACGCTTTCCCGCAAGCTTGTTGAAAAGCGTTGATTTACCCACGTTGGGACGTCCTATAA
>JAZQKU010000005.1:0-10093 GCA_045542315.1 Eubacteriales bacterium
CATTAAAGAAGTAGTACTTGATGAAATCATTCTTGAGGAAATTCGCAAGACAACGTACTATGCCCGGGCGAAAACGCAAGAATTTGTTGAGTTCATAAACAAAAAAAGCTCCTCAGAAAATAAAAGAGAGCTTACATCAAAAACAAATGAACTTGGCAAATTGGAGAAGCGTAACGCAGATCTGAACGTCTTATTCAAGAGACTATATGAGGATAATGTCCTCGGTAAAATAACGAATGAGCAGTTCAGAATGCTGTCGGACGAGTATAATGCTGAGCAACGCGAAATACAAGAACAGATTCCGAGGCTGAAATCGGAGATAGAAGATTTGAAAGCTGCATCTACGAATGTGGACAAGTTCATAGGCATTGTAAACAAGTACACGGACTTAAAAGAATTGACACCCGAAGTGCTCAGAGTATTTATTGCAAAGGTAGTGATCCACGAACGCGATTGCAAATGGTCTAAAACAGCAGAGCAACAAATCGACATCTACTTCCGATATATCGGCAAGTTAACCGCAGAACCAAGCATACAAGCAGAATAATAGGAAAGGACGGACAGCCTAAACTGTCCGTCCTACTCGGGGACACCGCCTTACGCTAAAACATCCTTATGAGAAGTAGCGTAAGAGGTATCTCTTTTATTCTTGGTGGGCCTTCAGGGACTCGAACCCCGGACCAACCGGTTATGAGCCGGTTGCTCTAACCAACTGAGCTAAAGGCCCTTTGCACATCTTTTTCAAGTGCGTTAAATATTTTAGCATAAAGAGGATAAAAAGTCAATAGTAAAAATAAAATTTTATAAACAAAATGCTGTCCGCTTTTTAGGACACAAATTGCTTTATAATATACTCAAAAGAAACGGAGGAAATGAAAATGAAAAGAAAAATCAAAATAGGTAACGTAATATCCTTGACCGTTTGTGCCTTGAGTGCCGCCGCACTTTGCTGGTTTGCCTTTTCGGTATTCACGGTAAAATCGGCAAAAAGCGTTGATAACGAGCTTCCGTCTTGGAATTATTTTGCAATAATTCAGGAAATATCCTGATTTTTTTGGCTTTCGCTTTGCTTTGCCGAATAAACGCTGTCTATAAAGGCAATATTACCGAGCGCCGTTGATACCGTTGCGAAGAAAAGACTTAATGCGGTTCGCTCGTTGTCCTTCAATTTAGTCGAAAGTGCTCCTGCGAAGGAAATGGCCATCAGATTCAGCTTTTGAGCATCGATAAGCGCGTCCGACGAGCAGATCTTCTGTTCTAAACCGTTATCAGCCATAAAACCGCCTCTTTTTCAAATTCTCTTTCATTATATTCGGGAAACCGAAAAAAGTTGAAGCAGTCTGAAATTCAGACTGCTTCTTTACGGTTATTTAAGCTTTTTAATAATTGCGTTTTTAAGAATTTCAAGACCCTTTAACAAAAGCTCGTCCTCAATTACAAGAGGCGGCGAGATCTTCAGAACGCAGTCCTTTCTTCCCGCAAGCTCAAGAATAAGCCCGTTTGCGAAGGCCTCTTTTACTACCGAAACGGTGTCGAGCTCGGGAACGGAGCCGCAGTCGATTCCCCACAAAAGACCGATTCCTCTTACCGAAAGACGGCTGTCAAGCGGAAGGATGTTCTTTTCAATATAATCCTTTACAAGCTCGCCCTTTCTTTTGGTCTCACCGTCGAAATCGTAGCTTTCACGGAACTCTATTGCGGCGCTCGCGGCGGTAAAAGCCGCCTGGAAGCCTCTGAAGGTGCCGTTGTGCTCTGCGGGAGCAAAAATATCCAAAACGGGATTTATAAGGATTATAGACATCGGGAAGCCGTAGCCGCCGATGGATTTTGATAAAATAACGATGTCGGGCTTGATTCCCGCACGCTCAAACGAGAAAAAGCTTCCCGTTCTGCCGCAACCTACCTGAATGTCGTCGATTATAAGAATGATACCGTGCTTCTTGCAAAGCACTTCAATACCCTTTAACCATTCCGAGGGAGCGCTGTTTATGCCGCCCTCTGCCTGGGTGGTCTCGCAGATTATTGCGGCGGGCTTATCTATTCCCGAGTGGTCGTCCTCAAGGACGTTTTCGAGATATTTCAGCGTGTCAAATTCCGCACCCGAGCCAACGGGGTAGGGGAAGAAGGTGACGTTGTTAAGGGGGAGAGAGGCACCCTCTCTCGATTCGGCGCCCGAGGTGCAGGAAAGCGCACCGAGGCTCATTCCGTGAAAAGCACCGGAAAATGCGATAACGTTTGTTCTCTTGGTATTTTTTCTTGCAAGCTTCAATGCCGCTTCAACACCGTTTGCTCCGGTGGGACCGCAACACATTATCTTATATTCAAGCTCTCTCGGCTTTAAGATTTTATCCTCGAAAAGCTCTATGAATCTTGCTTTTTCCGCGGTGTGCATATCAAGCGAATGAACTATTTTGTCGCTCTCGAAAAATTCAAGCACCGCTTTTTTTATATAGGGATTATTGTGTCCGTAGTTCATCGCGCCCGCGCCGGCAAAAAAGTCGATATAGCTTTTTCCGTCAACCGAAAAAAGCTCCGAGCCCTTTGCACGGTCAAAAATCGCGGTGAATTTTCTGCAATAGGAACGGACGTTGGATTCATACTGTTCAAAAACGTTCATAGAAAATCTTCTTTCATACACACTATGATACATTATTATATAATATTTCCCGGAAAGTTGCAAGAGTTTTTTGCATACAAACGTTATTTTTTGAAATGTGCGATGTCAAAAAAATGCTTCGAATGTCAAAAAATTGCTCGGTTTGATCGAAACGGTTGAAAATCAAATCGGGTTATGCTATAATAGTCGGGAATTTTTGGATTTGAGGGATTGGAAATGACAGAACAAAAGGCTAAGCTTGTAAAATACGCTTGCTATACAGTAAATATCACGATGGCGGCAATAGGCAATTTGTCTCCGATTTTATTTCTTACCTTTCGGGGATTGTACAACGTATCGTATTCCTTGTTGGGCCTCCTGATAGTAATAAATTTTACCGTTCAGCTTATAGTTGACCTTATATTTTCATTTTTCTCTCATAAATTCAATATAGAAAAGACGGTAAAAATAATACCGTATATAAGCATTGTCGGATTGCTGTTTTACGCTGCCGCCCCATTTTTGTTTCCCGGAAACGTTTATTTGGGATTGGTTTTGGGCACGGTTATATTTTCTTCGGCGGCGGGACTTATAGAGGTTTTGATAAGCCCCGTAATAGCCGCACTTCCTGCAAAAGATCCCGACAGAGAGATGAGCAAGCTCCACTCCGTTTACGCGTGGGGACTCGTTGGCTTCGTAATATTTGCCACCGTTTTTCTTTTCCTTGCAGGAAGCGAAAACTGGCAATGGCTTGCAATAACACTCACAGTCGTTCCGCTGATTTCGGCACTGCTTTTTTCAAGGGCGGAGCTTCCCAAAATGAAAACTCCGAAAAAGACTTCGGCAACCTTTGAATTTATAAAGGATAAGGGACTGTGGCTTTGCTTTTTCGCAATATTTTTGGGCGGCGCCTCCGAATGCACCATGGCACAGTGGAGCTCGGGATATCTCGAGCAGGCGGCGGGCATTCCCAAGCTCTGGGGCGACACCTTCGGTGTTGCGCTTAACGCCGCGATGCTCGGTCTCGGAAGAACTCTTTACTCGAAAATAGGTAAAAATATAGGCAAGGTGCTTTTCTTCGGAGCATTGGGTGCGGTAGTGTGCTATTTCACGGCGGCGGTCTGCAACGTTTCATTTATAGGACTTTTCGCCTGTGCCTTCACCGGATTTTGTGTTTCTATGATGTGGCCGGGAAGCCTCATAGTCGCATCGGACAGATTTCCCGCAGGCGGCGTATTCATATTTGCGATGATGGCGGCGGGCGGTGACCTCGGAGCCTCGGTAGGCCCTCAGCTTATCGGAATAATAACCGATGCCGTCTCTGCGGCTCCTTACGCCGCCGAGCTTGCGGCTTCCTTTGGTATTCTTCCCGAGCAGCTCGGAATGAAGATAGGAATGATAGGCGGAATGTTATTTCCGCTTGCGGCAATACCGATTTATTTTCATATATGGAAAAGAGCGAAAAAGACTGTCGGCTGACGGTCTTTTTTTACTAAACTCTTGAAAAGAAATCAACTGTGTGATATAATTACAAAACTTGAAAAACCTTAAATTAAGTAAAGGAAAATAAAATGAAGAAAAATATGGTTGGAAACGCACTCCTCGTGGTTGCGGCTATGATATGGGGAATGGCGTTTACGGCGCAGCGGGTGGGAATGGATAAAATAGAGCCCATAACCTTTACCGCCTCGAGAATGGCGCTTTCGGCGGTCTTTGTCGGCGGTATCGCGCTTTTTCTCCGCCTTTTAAACAAAAGGAAAAAAGCGGCTGAGTGTGCGCCGAAGGAAAAAAGCAAAACCTTAATCGGCGGCATCGCCTGCGGCTTCTTTCTTGCAATAGCAAGCCTTTTGCAGCAAATGGGCATCGTTTACACCACTGCGGGAAAAGCGGGCTTTATAACCGCGATGTATATACTTTTCGTCCCCGTTATCGGTGTTCTTTTTTTGAAAAAGAAAAGCTCGTTAAGAGTATGGATCGCCGTGCTTCTCGGCGTTCTGGGAATGTATCTGCTTTGCATAAAGGAAAGCCTTTCGCTTACGGTGGGCGACTCGCTCGTTTTGCTCTCTGCCGTTATGTTCAGCGGTCATATCCTCTGCTGCGACTATTTCGCTCCCCGCGGAAATCCCGTGGAAATCTCGGCGATACAGTTTGTTACCACTGCAATAATAACGGGAATATTTGCATTTATATTTGAATCTCCGAGCGTTGAAAAAGTGATCTCGGCGGCGATCCCCATAGCTTATTGCGGCATACTTTCGGGCGGCGTGGGCTACACCCTCCAGATAATAGCGCAAAAACGCACCGAGCCCGCAACAGCATCGCTTCTTATGAGCCTTGAATCGGTCTTTGCGGTAATCGGCGGTGTGATAATACTTGACGAAAAAATGTCACTTCCCGAAATCCTCGGCTGCGCGGTGATCTTTGCGGCAATAGTGCTTGTGGAGCTTCCACCGTTGAAAAAGAAAAATAAATAAAAAAACAAACGGCGTTGGATTTTTCCAACGCCGTTTTTATGCGGTGAGATTTAATTTATAGAAAACATATTCGAATCGAATATCGCGTTGGGATTTTGCGATTCAAGCTTTGACTGCGAGCCGATCTTGCTGAAGCTGTTTCCCACTATTCTGAAATTTACGTTGGTTCCTTCGGAGATCATTTCGGCGTCAACGAAATCGCTTCCCGTATAAAAACGGTTAAAGAAGTTCATTGAAACCTCAACGTTTGCGGTGTTTTTAACGTAGATCGCAGACTTGATACCGGGCATGGGAGTTCCTGCCATCGTAGTTGCTTTTGCATTTCCGTTAAGGCTGTTTCCTTCGATAACGATCGCACCTGCGTTTTCGGGAGAGTTAAGGACCTTGATTCCCGTGGTGTGGTTGTTTATCGAGTTACCGGCAATAAGACCGTTCTGAGAGTTGGTGATATAAATACCCGTTCTGTCGTCGTCGGAAAGAATGTGAGGAACTGCGGGATTTGTGTTAACGCACATGCCCGAAAGGCCGCCGTTGGTTGCTACCCAACAGCCTCTTACTTTAAAACCGTCAACGTTTTCAAAGTAAACGCCGTATTTATTTAACGGCTTTCCATTTGCATTGTAGCCGAGGTCTGTCGAGGAATCGACCATATCGAAATTCTTGAAGTTTTTAACCTCGATATCAACGGCGTGATTCCAGACACCCGAGGAATTTATAACGTATAAATTCTCGCCGCCGTTGATTCTCAAAAATGCCTCCGCATCGTTTACGAGGGTGCTTTCAACGGTGGTGTTTTTGCAGTTTGTTGCGGTAATGCCTATTCCGCTTACGTGATAGTGCGAGCGGTGAATGTAAGAGCCAACCGAATCCTCAAGCACGACCGTTTTTGCAAACCAGTTGGTGATGATGTTTTCAGAGGTGAATTTGCCCGTGCCTTTATAGTCAACGAAGATGCCGGAGGGATTTGCGGTGGTCTGCGCTTTCAAGAAGGCGATATAAACGTCGTGATTTCCCTTTACGGTCTTGTTTGTAAAGAGTGCCTTTCCTCCGTTATTGCTTGTGATAATGGTAGCGTTATGACCTGCGCCGATAATCGAAATATCGTGGTTGGGAAGCTCGACCGAGCCGTTAATGCGATAATTACCTGCTCCGAGATAAACGGTGGAGGAGGCGTCAAAAGCCTTTCTGAAGGCGGGAGCGCAGTCGGTTGAGCTGTTTGCCTTTGCGCCGAACCACTCGGGCTTAACGGGGAGGGAAACGGTTACCGCACCGTCGCCTGAGAAGATCTTGGAATGGGGAGCGTATAACGAGGCGGACTCGATTTTAAGTAAAGCACCCGATTTAACGGTTATTACCGCACCCTCTGCAAAGATAAGGGTAACGTTTTCGGGAACGGTAACGCTTGAAGCGAGGTAATAGTTTCCGCTCTGTAAAACGATTGCCTTGTTTGCCGAATCGGCAATGGCGGTATTGAAGGCAGCGCTGTCATCGGTCTTTCCGTCGCCCTTTGCTCCGTATGATACGATTCCGTTTGCGTTAGCGCCGTTGAATACGAAATCGTCGGGGGTGTGAAAAGAATAAAGAAGGTCTTTTCTGTCGGAAATCGATTCAAACTCAATTTCCGTTTCGGGAGCGCCGGGAAGCCTTACAAATTCATTTCCGCCGTTGCAGGATGAAAATGCGAAAAGAGAGGAAAGCGCCGTCAAAAGCGCAAGAAATAAAGAAACTGTCTTTTTCATTGTCGTTTTCCTCCTTACATATTTCCGTCGGCAAAGTCGTTGTTTCCGACAATGCCCGTTGAAATTCCGGCCAAAGCAGCGATATTGCATTTATTTGCGGCTATCTTATTCTGGCAGAAAAGAATATTTATCTTCTGACTGCTTGAATTGGTGCCTGCGGGTACGGCTCCGTTTAGATTGTTTCTGAATATCTTTATGTCGTTTGCATATCCGATAAAGCCGACGTCTGCGGTACCGCCCTTTAAGGTGTTATTCTTTACGTAAACGCCGCCGCGGCTGTTGCCTTTGTAGCTGAAGGCGTAGCGTCCTGCGGTGACGTCGGTTCCTTCAACGTAGCCGTCGATGACGTTGTCAAACATAATGCCGTCACGGCCCGAGGCTTCTGAGGTTATTACGGTGTTTTTAACTCGCATATCGCAGGAGGAATAGTAATAAATCGAGGCCTTTCCGCCCTTGCCGCCGGTAAATATGCAATCCTCAACAAAAACCGTCTGATTGCGCGTTACGTAAACGTCCTCATGCTCACTTCCCTCTGCGGTGCAGTGGCTTATCATAATACCGTTTGAAACGCCGCCCGATTCGGGAACGTCGCAGTAAATGAATCTGCCGTTGTTTTTATTGGTGAGATATTCGTAATAAAGGAACATTGAAAATTCGCCGATGTTATAAACTATCTCGTTGTTTTCGGCAAGGTTATGAGAAAAGCGACAACCGCCCGCATAGGTGTAGAAGCAACCCCATTTAAGTCCTGCAAGATAGCAGTTTTGCATATCTACACGGAAAACCTTGGTGAAGTAAACGCCGTAAGCGGTTCTGTCGGTGCCGACGATACCGATGCTGTCGAAGGATATGGCTGCGACTGCTGAGGAGGCTGCACCGTAAAAGCCCTTGACTCCGCTTGCCACCTTAAAGGTGGATTTTTTCATGCCGTCACCGATAAAGGAGGTGTTTTTATCAGAAATAGCTTTTTGATCGAGTCTTACCGAGCTGTTTATAAGATAGGTTCCCTCGGGAACGTAAATCGAAACGCCGCGGTTTACGGCAGCCTGAATTGCGGCGGTGTCGTCGTGCTTTCCGTCGCCGTAGGCTCCGAACCATTTTACGTTAAGGGTACCGATGTTTGAAAATCCGGAAAATTCGCCGTTTCCTATAAATACCGCAGTACCGGAGGAGTAGATCTCCTTGCTGTTTACCGTAACGGTTCCCGAATGGTTTACGAAAGCGTTTTTCGCAAAATAGGGAATAACGTTATCGGGGAAGGTAAGCGACGTTACCTTGTAGGTGCCCTCGGGGAAGAAAACTATCTTGCCAGCGGCGGCTGAAACGGCGTTTTTGATAGCCGCCGTATCGTCTGCCGAGCCGTTGCCCTTTGCACCGTAATCCCTTACGTTTACAAAGCCCTCGATGTCTTTGTAAAACGGAGAATCAACTGATTTTACGTCATCAATGCTTCTGACGCAAGGATCCGAATAAACGATTGTTCCGTTTTTATAAATTATATATGCAACTGCGGTGAATTTTCTTGCGTTGTTGGGAATGTCGAGTAAAACAGCGGTAAACTGCATAAAGCTCTTTCCGTCGGTATTGTACCAGTATTTTGCGGGTATGTCAAGATAAGAGGTGCCATCTATCTTGCCGTCTGCGGTAAATGTGAGCTTTGCACCGCCTGTAAGGGTATTTGTGGGAATGATAAGAGTTCCCATTTTTTCTATGGTATCGCCGTTGTTTATACTATTGTACATGCTTACACTGAAGCAAAAACGGAGGCCCTTATTGCCGGAAACTCTGTACTGAGCGCCGTCAAATGAAGGACGATGGTCGGAAATGCTTTCTGCAGAGGCGGTGGGAACCGATGCGAATACGAGAGGCAAAAGCATTACCAACACAATTACAAATGATAAAATTCTTTTCATGGCTCTTCTTCCTGTTGGTTTCGATTTGTTTGCACAGCAAACTATTGTAATTTTAACATATTACCAAAATAAAATCAAGCATTTCAAAATATTATTAAAATAAAAATTAAAAATTATAAATTTCCTTAAAATACCACTTGCAAAACAGTAAAAAAAGAGTTATAATAAAAACCGAACAAATGTACTAAAAGAAGGAACGGCAAATGGAAAGAGCAATTTTTCACTGCGATTGTAACGGATTTTTCGCCTCGGTTGAAATGCTTAAATATCCCGAGCTCAAATCGGTTCCCATGGCTGTCGGCGGAAAAAAAGAAAACCGTCACGGAATAATTTTAGCAAAAAACGAGGCCGCAAAGGCCTTTGATATCCGCACGGGAGAAACACTCGGCGAGGCAAAGAAAAAATGTCCCGATCTTGTTGTAGTCCCGCCCTCGTATGCCGATTATGAGAAGATTTCACGCGCGGTAAATGCAATATATCTTGAATATACCGACAGGGTAGAGCCCTTCGGCATAGACGAATCCTACCTCGACGTAACCGACTCCTACCGCCTTTTTGCCTCGGAGCCGAGGAAGCTTGCCGATATGATACGAGAAAGAATAAAGTGGGAAATAGGCATAACCGTTTCGGTTGGGGTTTCCTTTTGCAAGACCTTTGCAAAGCTCGGAAGCGATATGAAAAAGCCCGACGCGACCACCGTGCTTTCAAAGGAAAATTTCAAAGAAAAGGTATGGCCGCTTCCCGTTTCCGAGCTGCTTTACGTAGGAAAAAGCACGGCGTCACGGCTTCGCGATATGGGGATAAACACGGTAGGTGACCTTGCAAACGCCGATAAGGCGTGGCTTAGGCGCCTTTTCGGGGTAAACGGCGCGGCGCTTTGCGAGGCGGCAAACGGAAACGATAATTCGGAGGTGCTTCTTTACGGGAAAAGGGAAGCGCAGAAGTCGGTTGGAAACGGAATGACGTTTCCGAGAGATCTCGTTTCCGAAAAGGATATAAAAACGGCAGTCCAGCTTCTTACCGACACGGTATGTATGCGAATGAGAAAACTGTGTGCAAGGGCCAAGACCGTTTCTGTCACCGTCAGAAGACCCGACCTTTCCTTTGTGTCAAAAAGAGTAACTCTTCCCGATTTCACCGACAGCTTTTTTGAAATATCCCGCGAGGCGTCAATGGTTGCGCTTTCGCTTTCGGAGGGGAAAAGCGTGAGAATGGTGTCGGTTTCCTGCGAGTCGCTTTGCTATGACGGAAGCTGCTTTGTTCAGGAAAGCCTCTTTGACGACGGCAAAAGGGAAAAGCTTTTACGCTTGGAAAAGGCGGTTTATAAAATAAAAGAAAAGCACGGCGCGGGAAGTGTAAAAACAGGCGGAA
>JAZQKU010000006.1:0-5574 GCA_045542315.1 Eubacteriales bacterium
CTTGGCTCACAGAACGACATGGCTCCGATCCGACTTACCAAGTCCTTTGCCTTTACGCAGCATTACGGAAGAAGTCTAATTACCAAAAAGGCTTTCGGTTCTTCAACTCGGAAGTGATGGGTCATTGGAACGCATTGCCGATGGCTTGCAGCAACCGCCACCTCTCTAAAGGCTTTTTCGTTCCGACCGTCTTCGTCGCAGTTTTTATTTGTGATATTCAAATTTTTTATTATTATACTACCGAAAATGCAGTTTGTCAATAGTTTTTTTCTTTTTTTACTTGTTAAGACCGAGGATTTTTGCAGATTCGTCGCGCATTTTGTATTTGAGAATCTTTCCTGCCGCGTTCATCGGGAACTCCTTAACGAAGAGGAAATATCTCGGCACCTTGTGGCGCGCGATATAGGCATTTCCGAATTCCTTCATCTCCGCCTCGGTTGCCTCCTCGCCCTTGTGAAGAATTATCCATGCGCAGCATTCCTCACCGTATTTTTCATCGGGCACGCCGACTACCTGAACGTCGCGCACCTTGGGATTGGTGAGATAAAACTCCTCTATCTCGCGGGGGTAGAGGTTTTCGCCGCCGCGGATTATCATATCCTTAAGACGGCCTGTTACCTTGTAATATCCGTCCTCTGTGCGACAGCAGATATCGCCCGAATGTAGCCAGCCCTCCGAGTCGATCGCCTGCGCGGTGGCCTCGGGCATTTTGTAGTAGCCCTTCATTATATTGAAGCCGCGTGCAACGAATTCGCCGCTTTCGCCGTCGGGAAGCTCAAGGCCCGTTTCCGGATCGATGATCTTGCACTCAACGCCGGGGAAAGCGCTTCCTACCGTTTCAACGCGATGGTCGATATCCTCGTTGACCTCTCCCATCGTGCAGCCGGGCGAAGCCTCTGTCTGGCCGTAAACCGAGATTATCTCCTTCATATTCATCTCGTCTGCCGCACGCCGCATAAGATCCGCAGGGCAGTTTGCGCCCGCCATTATACCCGTTCTCATATACGAAAAATCGGTTTTGGCAAAATCGGGGTGGTTAAACATTGCAATAAACATTGTGGGAACGCCGTTGAAGCAGGTTATATGCTCGTCGTTTACGCAGGCAAGAGACGAGCGGGGCGAGAAATAAGGAATGGGCGAAAGGGTGCCGCCGTGAGTCATCATCGAGGTCATCGAGAGGACCATTCCGAAGCAATGGAACATAGGCACCTGGATCATCATACGGTCTGCGGTGGAAAGATCCATTCTGTCGCCTATCGTTTTACCGTTGTTTACTATATTTCTGTGAGTGAGCATTACTCCCTTGGGAAATCCGGTAGTTCCCGAGGTGTATTGCATATTGCAAACGTCATCGGGCTTTACCAAAGAGGCTCTGCGGCGCACCTCCTCAAGCGGAACGGTTGCGGCGCGTGAAAGCATCTCCTCCCATGAAAGACAGCCCTCCATTGAGAATCCAACGGTTACAACGTTTCGAAGGAAGGGGAGATTTTTCGAATAAAGAGGCTTGCCGGGAGTAAGTCCTTCAAGCTCGGGACAAAGCTCCTTTATTATCTCTTTATAATTTATATCCTTGCAGTATTCGATCATAACGAGGGTGTGAGTATCCGACTGTCTTAAGAGATACTCGATCTCGTGGATCTTATAAGCCGTGTTGACGGTTACCAGAACTGCGCCTATCTTGGTGGTTGCCCAGAAGGTGATAAACCACTCGGGAACGTTGGTTGCCCAAACGGCAACGTGGTCGCCCGCCTTTACTCCGAGAGAGATAAGTGCGGCGGCGCATTCGTCAACGTCGCGCTTAAACTGCTTGTATGTCCTCGTGTAATCGAGGGTGGTGTATTTGAAGGCATACTGGTCGGGATAGTATTCGACCATTTTATCAAGCACATCGGAAAAGGTTGCTTCGATAACGTCGTACTTCTTCCAGGGGAAGGTTCCCGTTTTTGACCTGTTGTAAAAGGCTTTATCGTAGTTTTTCTTTTCGCGGCGAAGAGAGGCGATATAGTTTGCAAAATGAGTGAGAACTATATCGGCATCGTTTATCTCGTCGTTCCATGCGGCGCAGACAAATCCGTCGAAGTTAAGTGAGGAAAGGGCGTTTATGAGCTTTTCAACCTGAAGCTCACCCTCGCCTATCAGGACCGTCTTTCCGTCCTTCATATCTCCGAGGCGAACGTATTTTATATAAGCGCCGAGTGTCTTTATGGTGGTTTCTGCGGTTTCGCCCGCAACGAAGGTCGTGCCTCTTACGTTCCACGAAACGCCGATTGCCGCCGAAGAAAAGAGGTTTATTATATCAAGCACCTTTTCGGTGTTCGCAAGATATCCGACTGTTTCGAAAAGTATCTCAACGCCGCTTGCTTCCGCTTTTTTAACAGCGGGCAAAAGCTTCGAATAAAGACCTTCCGGATCGGTTTCTTCCGTTTTTACTATAACGTAGGCAATACCTGCAGACGCCGCCATATCAACGTATTTCACAAGGCTTTCAGAGGTAACCGCTTCATCGGAAACCGATTCGGGACAGCGAAGCGCAGAGACCGCAAGACCTCTGTTTATGAGCTTTCTTTTTGAATCGGCGGCACGGTCACGGCGTAAAACCGAATCGTGATGCGCGCTTCTTTCGGAAAGGGCATCATATATTTCAAAGCCCGCAAAGCCGTAATCGTAGGCGTAGCGGCAAAGCTCCAGAAAGGAAGATCGGCTTACGTTTTTCGTTGAAAATACGATCTTCATCTTATTCCTCCTCAAACACTATCTTGTTGAGTGCGTTTATATATGCTCTTATGCTTGCGGCAACTATGTCGGCTGAAATGCCGTTTCCGGAATAGAGCTTTCCGTTGTTGCGAAGTCTTACGAGCGCGGAGCCGAGCGCTTCCTTGCCCTCTGTTACCGATTGGACCTGGAAATCGTCAAGCTCGTAATGATAGCCTATGCACTGCTCGATTGCGCGGAATGCCGAGTCGATAGGACCGTCACCGGTGCTTACACCGGAAATGATCTCACCGTTTACGCGAAGAGTCACCTGCGACATCGAGCCTGTTACGTTGCTGCTCGTTGCGGTGTAGCTCTCAAGGTGATAGGTGGAGGGTGCCTGCATTGCGGCACTTGCAATAAGCGCCTCAAGCTCCTTGCCGCCGATAGCGTCCTTCTTCTCGCATATCTGCATTACCGCCTTATAGACGTTGCCGGTATCGTTATCGGAAAGCTCATAGCCCAAAAGCGCCGCAGCCTGCGAAACCTGCGCGATGGTGCTTTCGGAATCGAGAAGTATCTTTTTCTTATCGCTTACTTCCTTTTCTTCCTCGTAAGCGTGGTGGTTTATTGCCTTGAGCATTTCGTCGATGCTCGCGTGTATTCTGGTATTCTTGAGATTTGTTTCCGCCGAAATTTCCGCCGCACAGGCATCAAGAGCGTCGGAAAGCTTGCCTGCAAGAAGCTCGTCCTTGCCTGCCATTGCGCATTTTACGCCGTCGGCGCCTGCCTCTATCGCCTTTATCGCAGAGGCAACTGCCATGCTTATCTTATCCGAAACTCTTACAAAAACGGGGACCGATACCGAAGCCTTTACCTTCTTTACCATAGCCGCAACGGCATCGGGCGTGGAAATGCCCGCATCGTCGGAAAGAGTTACCGTGGTTGCTCCGTTTTTCTCCGCCTCCGAAACGGCGGCAATCAAAAACTCCTCATCGGCACGGGTAGCGTCGAGCGCGGAAAACTCAACGTCGGGGCAAAGCGCTTTTGCGGTCTTTACAAGCCCTGCTATCTTTTCAAGCATTTTATCGGCTTTGATGTGATAGCTGTACTCCATCTGCACCGTTGAAACGGGAAGCTCTATCTGAAGGCGGGGCTTCTTTGCCTCCTTTATTGCTTCCCAAGCGGCCTCAACCTCATTTTCGGTAAAGCCCACGGAAATCGAAACCGCTGCATTCTGAACGTTTTTGGCAACGGTTTTGTATATAATGGTATCTTCTCTCAGGTTTTTTATTGCGGCAAGCTCAATAACGTCGGCTCCGAGTGAGTCGGCGTAAGAGGCAACTGCGGTCTTTTCACGAAACAAAAGCGAAACGCCGCGCTCCTTCGAGAGAGCCTTAAGAGTAATGTCTGCTACGTTGATCTTTTTCATTTTAAAATCACCTTTCAGAATTGGAATTTAAGGTAACTGCAACAAAAAAACGTTTCCGTCTCATTGCAATTTCAAAGAGACGAAAACGTTAAAAAACAATTTTAACCTTCCGCGGTACCACTCTTTTTCGCCCCACAGGACGCCCTTCAGATGCAATCACATCTCAACTCTGTTACGGGAGTTCCCGTTTGCCGCTACTTTCTTCACGGCAACCGCTCCGCGGTGAGTTCTGAAGCCGCTTTGTAACGTCTTTCACCAACCGACGCTTCTCTTTGCCAAAGCATGACCGCATACTGTTCCGCATCACTGCGTTTATATTTACATTTGAATATTATACTACCCGTCTTGCGATTTGTCAAGATTTTTTTAAATTTAAGGCGGCTTTTTTTGCAAAAAAGCCGCCTTAACGCATATTTTCAGGTTGTTTTTAAAGCTTTATGATATCTGCATCGGTTATAAGATGGAAGCCGGCCTCGGTAAGTGCCTTTTCGGCGGCGGCGTTATCCTCAACGCGAAGCACCACGTAGGCGTGACGCTCTGTGCGCGCCATAAAGGCATAGAGATATTCCATATTTATTCCCGCCTTGTCAACCACGTTAAGAGCCGCGGTGAGCTTGCCGGGCGCGTCACCAATCTTTACTCCGACAACGTCGGTCATTTTTATTAAATAGCCTGCCTCGGAAAGCTTTTTGACGGCCGTTTCCTCATCGTTTACGATAAGGCGGAGTATGCCGAATTCCTCTGTTTCGGCTATTGACAATGCTCTGATATTTACGTTGTTTTCCGCGAGAGTGTCGGTAATAGACACCAGCGCGCCCTTTTTGTTTTCAACGAAAACCGTTAACTGCTTTATTGCCATTTCAGTTTCTTCCTTTCTCAAATAAGCTTTCTCTTATCTATTACTCTTACAGCCTTGCCCTCGCTCCTCGTTATGCTCTTGGGAACAACGAGGTGAACGCTCGGGTTGATGCCAAGCATCGTCTTCATTGCGTTTGTAAGGGATTTTTCCATTGAAAGTATCTCGCTTACCTTATCGGTGAACTTTTCGGGAGTCATCTCAACGTTTACCTCGAAGGTATCGTTGTTGTTTACTCTGTCAACCACAATCTGGTAGTTGGGCAGATATCCCCCATTGAGAAGCACGGTTTCTATCTGGCTCGGGAATACGTTTACGCCGCGAATGATAAGCATATCGTCGGTTCTGCCCATGGGCTTTGCCATTTTAATAAGAGTACGTCCGCAGGAGCATTCCTTTCTGGAAAGCACGCAGATATCGCGGGTGCGGTAACGTAAAAGCGGGAACGCCTCTTTATCGAGCGAGGTGAAAACAAGCTCGCCCTTCTCTCCCTCGGGAAGAACCTCACCCGTATCGGGGTCGATTATCTCTGCAAGGAAGTGGTCCTCGTTTATATGCATTCCGCTTTGCTCGGAGCATTCGAAGGCAACTCCGG
>JAZQKU010000007.1:0-2252 GCA_045542315.1 Eubacteriales bacterium
CTTTTTAAATATAGCTATTAGATCGGCAAAACTCTTTTTCTTTATAACAAACCAGAAAATTGCAAAGCCACCGATGCCGACTACGAGGGCAGAGCCGATCACTATACCTACAATTGCGCCTGCGCCGAGTCCGGTACTCATCTGATATTCGCAAATATCGCACTTGCCATCGTTATCAGTGTCTGCGTGGGGAGCTACGTTTGCTTTATCTCCGCAAGCGCACTCGTTCCAATGGTTATCTGCGTCGTTTTTCCACGTTTCACCGAAATTATGTCCCGTTACCTTTATCACTCCGCTCCACGCCAAGAGGTCGGGTATCTCAACCTTGCCCTCCGTATCCTCAAAGCTCTTACCGCAGAAGCATTCATAATGTTTTTCAAGACCGTTTTCGGTGCAGGTAGGCTCAACCTTTTCAACTAACTTTGGAGCACAGGCATGAGGAATACCTGTATCCTCGTGATAGGTTATCATACCCATCCACATTATATCCGTGCCATTACCTTCCGTCATCGTTGCTTCCCACGCAACACCGTCAACCGTGATTAAATTTTCAGAGATCTTTTCGGGGACCTTATATCCGGGCTTTAAGTGCAATATCAAATAAAAAACATACTGATGCCCGTCAATGAACGAGCCTGCTAAATTACCGCTTTTAAAATCTATCCACTTCTGATTAAATTCCCAAGCTTCACAATCAGTACAAGACGAGCTGCAAGGATAGAATATATCCGATTCAAGCTTTGCTTGATCAATTACAGCCGGAGCTTTCGCGCCCGAAAGATCGCTTCCGTCGATATGGATACCGTCAATTTCTTTATGGTCATCTATCGGAATACCCTTTTCTTCGTCATAAACGATGTAAAAATCCACCTCATAACATTTTTTATCAATATTGTCCTGCGACATAGCAGATGCGGAAATACTGTACCAAAGAATTCCCGTTACATTGGCAATATCAGCGTAATCGTATTTCTTTCCCGCAAAATCGGGAAGCAGATAACCGTTCTTGGGGTGAATTCCGACGTGATAAAAATACTCTTTGCCGTTAACAAATTCCGTAGCGGGCTGCTTTGTTTCGGCATCGTACCAAGTATCCGAAGCATACGTCATACCGCAGCAGTGCTGTCCCGAACAGAATTGTATTTGATCGTTTTCTTCCAGATACCCCTTTAGTCTTGCGGCTTCGGGTGTTTTGGCGCCTCCAATTGCCCTTCCGTCTATTTCAAGAGGCAGGCAGGTCACAACGGGAAGCCAATTTGCCACTACGACGATAGATTCGGTAACCGTAATATCTTCAAACTCATTGTAAGACTGACCCGCTATCGTCCAATGGCTGAATCGGTATCCCTCGGGCGCATCAAAAGAGCAGTAAGGAAGCGTATATTTACCGCTGTCAACAAATACCACGTCCATCTCACCGCTACCGCCGTTTGCAAGATAGCTTACTCTGTATGCATTCGACCAGATAACGTCGATTTGAGAGGATTCAAGCACCATCTGACCATTCTTAAAAGCCTGAACCTTAAAAAGATGGGCGGTTGCTATATCAGAGGTAACCTTACAGCTGTTAACGCCTGCTTTATATGCAACGGTCGCTTGGGTTTCCCACTGGGCAGTGTTTACGTTATAGTGAAGCACCTTGTATTCATCTGCTTCAAAATTCGTTTGCCACGTTATCTCATAGGATTCGTTCAAGCCCACCGTTGCACCCGTAGGCTTCACGGTAAATTCCTTTTCAACGTGCTCGACCGCGGTAAACGGTATATCATATACTGCCACGTATTTTTTATAGTCTGCACCAATTGTCCAAACAGCAGTATACGCTTGACCATTCACAGACACAGTAGCACCGTCAGCAAATACATACGGATCTTCGGCAACCAAATACACGTCTACATAATAGGTGTTACCAGCTACAAAAGTTTGATTAGTGAAATCGTTTGCCACGCTTCCGTCGGCAGTTGTTGACCAACCAATTGACACATTATATTTTTCCGAATCAAACATTTTGCCTCCTGTTGCGGTTTCACCGTCCTCGGGGATCGGGATCGTAACGATTGCAGAAGCAAGAACGTTTTCTTCATCTTCCGCGAACGCAGTAAGAGAAGCAAACGGAACAAGCGCAAGCACCATTACGAGTACGAGCAGAACCCCCAAGAGCTTTGATTTAAATTTTGTTTTCATTGTCTTTTTCTCCTTTTCTGTTTACACGGGAACTGCCGCATCGGCGTTGCCTGTGCTTAAATTGAGTT
>JAZQKU010000008.1:0-21720 GCA_045542315.1 Eubacteriales bacterium
GATACCTTATCTTGAAAATATTTTATGAAAAAGCCCGTCTGCGTAATGCAGACGGGCTTTCGTCGCCTTACACAAATCGACCCCTCGTTTTTTGTGCAAGGTGCCGAAATTTTCGGGTGTTAATAAAAACGAGTTGACGGGTGGGGGAGTAGCGTGTTATAATGGAAGTGGGGAAATTTTCCTTAAATTCTCGAAAGGGGTGAGTCCAATGGGTTGTTTGTAAGAGGAAGAATCAACCGTGTCACAAAATTTAATAATTAAAAGGAGTAATAGAAATGACGTATTTGAAAAAATCATTGGCTCTGCTTACGGTAATAACGTTACTGTTTGTATCCCTCTTTTCCTTTTCAACAGTTTCCGCAGAGGAAATAACCGCAGATGATAATGTAGGTGGTTTAATACCTATAACCCCAATAACTCCTCCCGGCGAGGACGATGAACCTGACCTGCCAAATAACCTTCCCGAAATCGACCCGCTTGAGGATGGCGCAGTTTACAGAATAAAGAATTTGCAAACGGGAAATTATCTCACGCTGATGCCATACAGCAACGGCGTTTACGACAGAAATTTAAACAATATAGCTACGGCAAGCAATAACGGCTCGTCCGCGCAGGAATTTCGAATAGTAGATAATTTCGGAGTATATTATATAAAATCAATCAAAAGCAGTAACGGCACCAACCGTCAGCTCGACGTTAACAGCACGAGCATTGCACAGATAGTTGACGGCGCAAACGTTCACCTTTACGCGCCCGGCGATGAAAATTCAAGCAGGTGGCTGATTGAATATAATGCAACGTTCGGAAGCTATGTGATAAAAATAGCATGTAAGCCGAATCTTGCACTCACCGATGCAAGCGGAAATGCGCAGATAAATAGTTTCTCAACAGGAAACACGGCGCAATATTGGATATTTGAGCGAGTTGAAAGTGACCCCGATATAAACTCGGGAGATATTTACAGAATTAAGGATTTAAACAGCGGACTTTACGTTTCGGTACCCGGCAACGATGCAAACCTCTCAAACGTGGCGCTCTCTGTGGGAAATATTGCATTGTTAAATCAGCAATTCAGAATCGTTTATGACGTTCAAAACGAGGTTTATTACATAAAAGCGGCGATGAGCTCAAACGGCAACAACCGTCTGCTTGACATAAACAGCACCGCGTCCTCGCCGCCGACAAACGGCAGAAACGTTCATATTTATGAGCCGGGGGATATGAATTCAAGTACTTGGCAGATAATTAAAATCGGAACCGATGCAAACGGAAAAGAAATAGTAAAAATAGTTTCAGATTATAACAATAATCTTGCATTAACAGCTGCAAACGGTGGAACAACTGCAGGAACAAACGTTCAGGTGAACACTTATACCGGAGAAGATAATCAAAAGTGGGTTATAGAAAGGTATTACCCATCAATATCCAATATTCCGTCTGATGGAAATGTTGACATTGGTGAAACAGTACAGTTGACAATTTCTGCATTGTTTGAAAATCCGGTATGGGTTAGCTCTAATCCTACGGTGGCTACGGTTTCGAATACGGGAGTCGTTCAAGGATTAATTCCTGGCAACTGCAATATTCTTGTTTACAACAGTACTCAAACTGCGCTTCTTGCAAGTTGCAGTATTACGGTAAACGACAGTATCGTTGGCGAGTTGACGATATATGCAGATGTACCAGCTGGCGACGAGGGACATGCGTTTGTTTCATTTAAAAATACAACAACAATAAGTTTGAAATTAGAAAATATAGTATTTGCCGATGATAATAGCATGTTTACAATTTCTGCTAATGAGGAAATTACAATAGGCACATATACGGATACATTATTTGGTGGATTAAGCAGTATCAATAGCCAAATCGGAGTATTTATCAATACCGATGCAATTTCGCATCAACAACCAATTGAATTCTTTGAAAATCTCGTTTCGTTATCTCAAGATATCACCTACAGCGATTTGTTGATTATCAGTGATTATGCCGTTGTTCACGACGAATGGTTTCCAACTTTTACATGTGCAAGTTTTGCAATAGGTCTTTGGAACACGGTTTCCGATATTCCTTTAGCAAGCACGATATCTCCGAGTGAATTACGAGATGCTATAATGCAAAAAAACGGATATGAAGTTGCACGAGCCTTGCAAACTGTTGAAAATGAGTGGTATATGCATCAAGGAAAATTGTACGATTATTCTCAATTTTAAGGAGTAATTAAAATGACTAAATTGAAAAAAATATCATTAGTATCATCAATAGTTATTGTTGCGCTAATTGCAATAACAGTTGTTATGTCATTATTTGGTTGGAAGCTTTTTGGATTTAAATTCTGCATATCTCCAAATGATTATTATGCATCTGTAACGGTAGATGATGACCATAACGGTGTATCATTACATATAAATTACGCAGAAAAACAATATTACGGACTTAAAAGCAATGCGCTGTATCGTCTTGAAGGAAATACACTTTACGTCGGTTGTTGCAAATCAGATGTTTTTAATTATATTTTCGGAAACCTCGGCGGACCTATTGTGAAAGGCTTTAAAATTCCTGAAGGTGCCGTAATCGATAAAGTGGTAGCCTGCGGCGGCGGTGACGAAAAGGTCATCTGGACGAGAGAAGAAGGAAATATTAACTGAATCCCCCACAAAAACAAAAGCCACCTTTAAAGGTGGCTTTGAATTTTTTAAATGTGAGCTTACCCGAAAATTGCAAGCATAATGCCCGCCGCGACCGCCGAGCCTATGACTCCGGCAACGTTGGGACCCATTGCGTGCATAAGAAGGTGGTTGGAGGGGTCTGCCTTTTGTCCTTCAAGCTGCGAAACACGCGCCGCCATAGGTACGGCGGAAACGCCTGCGGATCCGATGAGGGGGTTTATCTTTCCTTTTGAGAGGAAGCACATAAGCTTTCCCAAAAGCACGCCGCCTGCGGTTGAGAATACGAAGGCGAAAAGTCCGAGCATTATAATAAGAATGGTGTCAAACTGCAAAAAGTCCTTTGCAACCGTCTTTGCGCCGACAGAAACGCCGAGCAGTATCGTAACGATATTGAGAAGCTCGTTCTGCGCTGTCTTTGAAAGACGCTCGGTAACGCCGCATTCCTTTAAGAGATTACCGAACATAAACATTCCTATAAGAGGAGCAACAGAGGGGAGCATAAGCACGGTAATTACCGTTACGGCAATGGGGAAGATTATCTTTTCCGTTTTTGAAACGGTGCGGAGCTGACCCATTTTTATCGTGCGCTCCTTCTTGGTGGTGAGGAGCTTCATAACGGGAGGCTGAATAAGAGGGATAAGCGCCATGTAAGAGTAAGCGGCTATTGCAATGGTGGAGGTGTAGGCGGGAGCTATTTTCGTTGAGAGGAAGATAGCGGTGGGACCGTCTGCTCCGCCGATTATAGCAATAGCGGCGGCGACGTTACCGTCAAATCCGAGAATTATTGCAAGAAGGAAGGCGCAATAGATGCCGAGCTGTGCCGCTGCGCCGAGCAAAAAGCTTTTCGGATTGGCAATAAGCGGTGCAAAATCGGTCATGGCACCGATCCCCATAAATATTATAGAGGGATATATCGCGTATTTTACACCGAGCGAGAGGTAATAGATAAGTCCGTCGGCGGCTTCATCGACTATTCCCGTGAGGGGGAAGTTACAAAGAAGCATACCTACCGCGATGGGTAAAAGGAGCAGCGGCTCGAATTTTTTAACTATTGCGAGATACATAAGCACAAATGAGAGAAGTATCATTATGGGGGTGCCGAAGCGGCCGATCCAGTCAAGCTCGGTATTTCCCATATTTCTTATGATCTCCGCAAAGCCCGATTCCATTACAAGGCTTTTCAGGATTTCAAGAACGTTCATTTATTGCTTCCTCCCTTTTAACCGACGAGGAAGAGCGGGTCACCGGTGGAAACCGACTGACCTTCCGAAACGTAGATCGCTTTAACGACGCCGTCTGCGGCAGCGGGAATGTCGTTTTCCATCTTCATTGCTTCAAGAACAACGACAGGCTCGCCCTTCTTTACGGTATCGCCTACTCTCTTTTTGATTGAGTAAACGGTTCCGGGCATGGGGCAGCAAACTGCGTCGGACGAGGCGGCAGAAGCCGCAGAAGGTGCTGCTGCGGGAGTGGGTGCTGCTGCGGGAACGGGAGCGGGAGCCACTGCGGCGGCATCTGAAACAGAAACGACTCTTGCCTCACATTCGTCAACTATTACCTCGTAATTTTTTCCGTTTAAGGTTACAATATATTTCATCTTTATTTCTTCCTTTACTCTTTTATAAGGCTTATCGACTTGAAGTCAAGTCTTTCAAGCGGAATTCCCGTGTTGCTTGCAACTATTGCCATAATTATTGCCGCGTCCTTTTCGGAAACGTCGTTCAAGGTGACGGCGGGCGGTGCGGAGGGAGCTGTGACGGGCGCAGATTTTGCGGCGCTTGCCGTTTTCTTTTTGGAAACGACGCCGTTTATTATTTTTCCGAGCGCCCAGATAAAAAAGGCAAGAAACGCCAGCACGAGAAAAACGAGGGCAATACCGAGCAGGCTCATAAAAATACCGTCGGAAACGGAGATCTCGACCGGCTCTTTGGTAAATGCGGTAAATAAGGAGTAATTCATCAGTCCTCAACCTTTCTTATGGAGTAGGTTACGGTGTTTGCTTTCCTCTCGGCTCTTTTCTCAAAAAACTTCTTTGCAACCTGCGGGAATGCAACGTAGGAGAGAACGTCCTCGTCGCTTTCCGCAAGAGATCCGATCTCTGCCTTCATTTTGTCAAAGGCAGGCTCCAAGGTATCTGCAAAACGGCAGTTTATGGGTTCTTCGTCGCCGAGTATCTTTTTGGAAAGCTCCTTGTTTATTTCACCGGGGGCTTTGCCGTATTCACCTCTGATATATGCCGCGACCTCCTTGGAAACGTTTTTGTATCTCTCGCCGAGAAGGACGTTGGTGGTTGCCTGAACGCCGACCATCTGGCTCATGGGAGTTACCAGCGGGGGATAACCGAGGTCCTCTCTTACCTTGGGGGTTTCCTCCAGAACGGCGGGGAGCTTATCGAGCTGATTCATCTGGGTAAGCTGTGAAACGAGGTTTGAGAGCATTCCGCCGGGAATCTGGTAATTCAAAGCATCGGTATCTGTGGAGAGAACGTAAGGATTTAAGGTGCCGTTCTTTAAACAAGATTCTTTTATCGGCTTGAAGAAGTCGTTTATTACCTTGAGCTCATTCAAGTCGATACCGGTATCGTAGCCGAGCTGGTTGAGGGTATAGACCATCGACTCGGTTGCGGGCTGGGAGGTTCCGCCCGAGAAGGAGGAGATGGCGGTGTCGATTATATCACAGCCTGCTTCTACAGCCTTGAGATAGGTCATCGGTGCAAGACCGGTGGTGGAGTGGGTGTGAAGAGAGATGGGGAGAGAAACTGTTTCCTTAAGAGCCTTGACGAGATCGTATGCCTCCTTGGGACTCATAATTCCCGCCATATCTTTGATGTCGATTGAATTTACACCCATTTCTTCAAGCTGTTTGCCGAGCTTTACGTAGCTTTCAAGGTCGTGAATGGGGCTTACGGTATAGGAAATGGTGCCCTGTGCATGGGCGCCGCATTTGATGGCTTCGTCAACCGCAACCTCGATGTTGCGAAGGTCGTTTAAAGCGTCGAATATTCTTATTATATCTATTCCGTTTTCAACCGATTTTTTGACGAAGGCTCTTACGATATCGTCGGGGTAATGCTTGTAGCCGAGAAGATTCTGGCCTCGTAAAAGCATTTGCAGACGGGTATTGGGAAGCGCCTTGCGAAGCCCTCTGAGCCTTTCCCACGGGTCCTCGTCGAGAAATCTTAAGCAGCTGTCAAATGTCGCGCCGCCCCAACATTCAACCGAGTAGAAGCCTGCTTTGTCGATGTCGGAAAGGACCTTTTCGTAGTCCTTGAACGAAAGACGGGTAGCAATAAGGGACTGGTTTGCATCGCGCAGCACCGTTTCGGTTATATTTACCTTTTTCATATTTTGAACTCCTTTCAAGGGAAAATATATCATATTTATATATCAAATATATATTTTACCACATATTTTCCTTTTTGAAAAGGGATTTAATAAAAAAATACCGCAATCTTTTAAGATTGCGGTATTTTTCATTCGGGCCTTTCAAGAAGCGCGGTCTTCACGGTGGTTATATCGGTAATTCCGTGCATAAAGCCGTCGAGGGAGGTGCTTGAAATGTCGCCGCCCACGATTTTGCCGTTATACACTATAAGGTTTGCAATAACGTTTGCTTCGGCGGCGTCGGGATAGTTCAAAACCTCGTAGGAAAAGCGCTTTACCGTTTTGCCCTTTACCGTTTCGAGGTTCATTCCCACGCTTTTCTGAATATTGTTGTATTCGGTATAGACTGCGTCAAACTCCTTCGGAACGGTTATTTCCTTTATCTCAACGGGGTTTGCAACTATCTCCCAACCCTTTTCCGTGAGAAAGGTTATCCGCTCCTCGTTGGTAACTCCCGCCATGCTCGGCGCCGTTACAGAGCTTCTTTTTGCCGAGTCCGCAATCGCGGTTGAGGTAATCAGGACCGCAACGATGCAAAACAGGGCAAGACTTATCTTTGCTTTTGTCATTTTGAAAGAAAAAACGACCATAATATCACCCTTCAATCTGTTTTACTTAAATATATTTGACGTCTTGAAAAATATTCCGCCAAAATAAATTTTAATCACCTTAAGCGGGTAATCGTCATACTATGGATTGAGGGTAAGAAAAGCCCTTTTGAATTTAAAAATCATCAAGGAGGACAAAAATATGGCTGACACCAGATACAATTCGGGAAATGCCAGAGAATCGGTCTGCATCAATTCCGGACGCATCTATGACTGCTGCAAGGACAAGGATTGCTTTGAGGACGTGAGAGTTTACCTCACCAGAGTAGGGCAGAGCGTTGCCGACAGAGCAATAAACATCAAGGCGAAAGCCGCCGAGGTCATTTGGGTTTACATTGACGTCGAGGAAGTACCCTTTAACGACGGATATTATACCGTGGATCTCAAATTCTTCTTCCGTGTGACATTCGACGCATTCTGCGGTGTGGGACGTCCCACCCAGATAGAGGGTCTTGCGGTTGCCGACAAAAAGTGCATTCTCTACGGTTCAACCGGAAACGCCCGCATATTCTCCTCTCTTGCAACTCCCGGAGAATACGATTTCCAGTATCCCGAAAAGACGAATCTCCCCAAGGCGGTAGTTGAGGCGGTAGATCCGCTTGCTCTTGCAACCAAGGTTATTGACCCCTGCGACAACTGCTGCTGCTGTGAGTGCGACGTTCATGCACTCCCCGCCTTCATCTGCAACTGCTTCGACGACGAGCTCGTTGACAGCTGTGAGAAAAACAAGCTTCTCGTAACTCTCGGTCTTTTCTCCATGGTAAGGCTTGAGCGCGAGGTGCAGATGCTTATTCCCGCATACGATTTCTGCGTGCCCTGCAAGGAATGTCCCGGAACGGATAAAGAGCCCTGTGAGCTTTTCAAAAGACTCAAATTCCCCACAGAGGAATTTTTCCCTCCGCTTAAGAACAAGGCACTCTTTACCGACGGAAGCGGCGCAGGCTGCTGCAACAAAAACGGAAATTGCACAAGATAATAAAAAATCCCCGAATTTTCGGGGATTTTTTTATTCTTCGGAATCTGCCAAGTAAGTGTAAATACAAATCGGGTCGCCTTCGCCGCAAATGGTTACGGTGAAATCCTCATTACCGAGCGGATAGGTAATATCGACATTTTGGTCATACTTTGAGTTGTCGATAACGAAGCGAAGCTGCTTGTCGTTATCTACGGTGCTTGTAATTTTTTTTGTAATTTTACGGTGGTAGCAATGCTCCAAGGTGATGGTTACGTAACGGTTTCCTTCAAGAGTTGTTGATTCCACGATTGAAACAACGCTAAAGTTTTCCGGAGACTCGTATTTGTCTTGCGTGTGTTCTATTGCAATGATGCGCACGGCAAAGACAACTGCAAAGAAGCAAAGAAAGATCAGGACAAGCTGAAAAAGCTTATGCGGCGGTGCCCATTTTTGAGGAAGCTTATCGGTGCAGTCCTTTTTCGGATGATGAGGCGGCGCGTTGCAATAAAGCGGTACCTTGTCGGCAAAATCGTCTTTCATAAAAATCAGTTGCTCCTTTCAAATCTTATTATAATTTAATTTTAACACCGATTTTTACCTCTGTCAACCTTGAATTTGCGCTTGAAAAAAATCGGCAATCCGCACAAAACCGAAAGGTGAAAATTGTGTAAGAAGACAAAGGTCCTCGCCGTGTGACGAGGACCGTTTAATTATTCGTTTGCCGGTTTCTCTGCGTTTTCGGCATTGAATCCGGAATTTTTATAGCCGCCGTAGCCGCCCTTTTTGCCGTGATGTCTGCCCTTGTTACCGTTGTAGGCGATAACTACCTTTCTTGCGGGCTCAACGCCGGTGGAGTAGGTTGAAACACCGTTGAAGTCCTGAAGCGCGGCGTGTATTATCTTGCGCTCATAGTTGGGCATGGGGTCAAGATAGATGTTTCTGTGGCTTTTTACAGCGGTGATAGCCATTCTTCTTGCAAGCTTTTCTAAAGTTGCCTTTCTCTTTTCTCTGTAACCGAGAATGTCGAGGTTTATCTTGGAATAATCCTCGTTTTCCTTGTTTTCGAAAAGGCTTACGAGATACTGAAGCGCGTTTAAGGTTTCGCCTCTGTGACCGATAAGCGAGCCTGCTTCCTCACCGCTTACGGTGATATCAAGACCGTTTTCGCCCGTGGCGGTCTCAATGGAAAGGTCGCCGTAGCCCATAAGCTTGATAACGTCGGTTACGAATTCAACACTGTTCTCGGCCTTTTTGAAGCCTTTTTTGTTTTTCAAAGCCTTTTTCTCGGCCTTTTCAGCCTTCTTTTCGGCTTTTTTCTCGGGCTTTTGCTCTTCCTTCTTTTCTTCGGTTATAACGGGGGCAATGCCTTCGTAGGAAAGCTTGACAACAGCGGGAGAGGCGCCGATTCCGAAAAATCCCTTTTCGGGAGTTTCGAGGACCTCAATGGAAACGTCGTCGCGCTCAAGACCTATTTTTTCAAGGCCGTTTGCAACTGCGTCCTCAATGGTTTTGCCCTTTGCAATATATTCACAAAGCATTAGCGTTTTCCTTTCTCTTACTTTTTCCTGTATTTAGCTCTGATAGCTTCCTGCTCTGCCTGAATCTCTTTAAGTCTTTCAAGACGGCGAAGCTTTCTGTCTATTTTAGCTTGCTCTTTTTCGCTTCTCTTTTGCTCCTCAAGCTCCTCAAGATACTTGTTGGGATCGTATTTCTTGCCGAGGAAGAAGGTCTGAACGCAGCCGAGGAATGAGGAAAGACCCCAATAGAAGCCGATGGCTGCGGGAAGGGTGAAGGAGAAGATAAGAGAGATAATACAGGTGGAATAAGCCATTATAGAGCTTGAACGGGTCTTTGAAGCCTTAAGAACGAACTTCTGCGAGATAAAGGTCTGCAAAAATGCGCCTGCGACAGCAAAGAGGGGAATGAGCCAGAGTAAGCTCGGCTCGGAAAGAGAAGGAGTACCGCCAAGCTCAATACCCAGAATGGTGTTGTCGAAGGAGTAGTCGGCAACGGTTTTTCCGTAGGCGGAAAAAATCTCCTCAACCTTTGCGGGAATCGCGTCACCGAGCTTGTTGATTGCGGAAAGAAGTTCTATCTGAAGATTTGAAGCATTCTTGACCATATCCGCCGACCAGCCGAGCGCGTCGGCAAGCAAGCCGCAGTTTGCGGAATGGAAGCCGAAGATATAGGTGAGAGGGTTACGGATGACGGAATAAAGACCCATAATGATGGGAAGCTGAATGAGAAGGGGAAGGCAGCCTGCCATGGGAGAAAAGCCGCTTTCGGTCTGAAGGCGCTGCATCTCCTCCTGCTGTCTTCTGGGATCGTCGGCATACTGCTCCTTTATTTTGTTCATCTTGGGAGCGATTATTGCCTGCTTCATCATATTTTTCTGCTGCTTTACGCCGAGGGGAAGCAGAAGAAGCTTGACTATTACGGTAAAGACTATAAGACAAAGACCGTAGTTGCCTAAAAGGGAGTATAAAAACTTCATTATATAGGCAAAGGGTATTGCAATAATATCCATAGTAGTTTCCTTTCAATATTATTTCTTTTTCTTTTTGAAAATGGGCTTAAGATCGGGCACGGGGTCATAGCCGCTCTTGCAAAAGGGATTACACCGTAAAATGCGCCAAAAAGCCAAAAATCCGCCCCTTAACACACCATAACGGCCAATGGCCTCCATGGCGTATTCCGAGCAGGTCGGATAAAACCTGCAACTGGGCGGAAGAAGCGGCGATATGAATTTTTTATAGCCCTTAAGGAGAAACAGAATTATCTTTTTCAATAAGACCGCCCTCCGAAAGCATTTTTTCGATGACCCTATTAAGCTCGTGCGATTTCATCATAGCCGTTTTGCTTCTTGCAACGAAAATATAATCGTGCGAGGGAAGCAAGCGGCTGTGAAGCGGATAGACCGCCTCCCGAATAACCCTTTTGGAGCGGTTTCTCACAACGGCGGAGCCGAGCTTTTTGCCTGCGGTTATGCCGATGCGAACCGTTTTTGTGCGGTTTTTCGCGGCGTATATCACAACGTAGGGTGATACACGGCTTTTGCCCTTGCGATAAAGCCACAAAAACCTGTTGTTTCGCGTTATGGGAGTGAAGCGCATATTAAGTTACCGAAACCGATTAGTGAGAGAGTCTTGCTCTGCCTGCAGCTCTTCTTCTTGCAAGCACCTTTCTGCCGTTGGCAGTGCTCATTCTCTTGCGGAAGCCGTGTACTTTCGCTCTCTGTCTTTTCTTGGGCTGATATGTTCTAAGCATGATTACACCTCCCCGTTTTTGCGGGAAAACAAGATTGCTTTTTGCAATCCGTTAATTTGTTTTTTAGCCTATTTTCATAGGTACGGAATATTATATAATAAAATTACCTGTTTTGTCAAGTGTTTTTTCTCGTTATTCTGCAGTTTCTTGCGAAAGTGCCTCGGCGATGACGTTGCAAATACCCTCGCCCGCCGCCTTTGCCGCCTGCATTACGGCTGTTTCGAAGGGACCGCTGTCGGCACTGCCGTGAGCCTTTATAACGGGAACGCGAGCACCGAGTATCATAGCGCCGCCGTACTGCTTCGCATCGAATCTCTTTTTGAAGGTTTTGATGCCCTTTAACATAAATAACGAGCCTATCATACGCAAGGGGTTTCCCGTAAGCATCTCCTTTACGTTTGCGGAGACGAGCTTGCCCATTCCCTCAACGGTTTTAAGGAGCACGTTGCCGGTGTAGCCGTCGGTTACGGCTACGTCACAGCCGCCGGTCATAATATCGTTTCCCTCTACGTAGCCCACAAAATTGTAGTCGGCCTTTTCCATAAGAGCGCGGGCTTCCTTGGTGAGGTCGGTGCCCTTTTGCTCCTCCTTGCCGTTTGAGATAAGGCCTACTCGGGGATTCTTTATTCCGAGCACCTTTTCCATATAAACGGAGCCCATTTTGCCAAACTGCAAAAGAAATTCGGGGCGCACTTCAACGTTTGCGCCCGCATCAAGAAGCATAACGGCACCCGATGCGGAGGGGAGAACGGGAGCAAATGCAGGACGCTTAACGCCCGCTATTCTTTTAACTATAAAGGTGGCGCCTGTTATAAGAGCGCCGCTGTTTCCGGTGGAAACTACGGCGTCGCACTCGCCGCTTGCAGCGGCGGAAAGCGCCATAGCCATTGAGCTTGCTTTTTTATCCTTGATAACGCAAAGAGGGTTGTCGCACATCGAGATGACCTGCTCGCAGCCTCTTATCTCGTAATCCGCTTTTATTTCAAGCTGTGAGATCGCTTCCTTTATTTCAGCTTCATCTCCGAAAAGAGTCACCTTGAAGCCGCCCCTTGCCGATGCGGAAAGCGCGCCCTTTATAAGCTCAAGGGAGCCTTTGTCGCCACCCATAACGTCTATTGCAATATTCAAAATATTTCGCCGTCCTTTATCATATTTTCGATATATTCAATGCCTCTTTTGGCAACGAATTCCTTTCGGTTTGCTCTGCCTTTTATTTTCTGGCCGCATTCCTCAACTATTCCGAAGTTGATGTTCATAGGCTGGAAATTATCGTTTTCGGAGCTTATATAGTTTGCAAGCGCGCCGATCGCCGAGCGGGAGGAGAGGATAAGCGGCTCCTTGCCAAGATAAAGCCTTGCGGCGTTTACACCGGCAAAAAGTCCCGATGCGGCAGATTCGATATAGCCTTCAACGCCCGTCATCTGACCCGCAAAGAAAAGGCGCGGATATTTTTTCGAGGCGTAGGTGGGGGAAAGAGCCTTGGGTGAATTTATGTAGGTGTTGCGGTGCATAACGCCGTAGCGCACGAATTCCGCATTTTCAAGACCGGGTATCATTGAAAAAACTCTTTTTTGCTCGCCGAAGGTAAGATGAGTCTGAAACCCCACGAGATTGAAAAGGGTCTTTGCGGCGTTATCCTGACGGAGCTGAACAACGGCGTAGGGAAGAGAACCGTCCTTGGCGGTTATGCCTACGGGCTTTAAATTTCCGAAGCGAAGGGTATCCACTCCGCGGCGCGCCATCTCCTCAACGGGCATACAGCCCTCGAAGACCTTTAATTCGGTTTCGTCAAATTCCTTTAAATGTGCCGTTTCGGCGGAGATAAGAGCCTCGTAAAAGGCAAGATACTCCTCTTTGTTCATAACGCAGTTAATATAATCGTCGTCGCCCTTGCCGTAGCGCGAGGCGAAAAACGCCTTGTCAAAATCAATGCTTTCGAGGGTTACTATCGGCGCCGCGGCGTCGAAAAAGTAGAGGTAATCGTTTCCCAAAAGGGAACGGATATTTTGCGAAAGCAGGTCGCTCGTAAGAGGGCCCGAGGCGCAAACGGTAATACGGCTTGGGTCAAGCTCGGTTACCTCCTCCTCAACGACGGTTATATTTTTATCGGTTTTTATCTTTTCGGTTATATATTCGGAAAAGCCCTCGCGGTCAACTGCAAGAGCGCCTCCTGCGGGAACTGCAGTGGCGTCAGCCGCCTCCATAACGACAGAGCCCATAAGGCGAAGCTCGGCCTTTAACATTCCCGGACCGTTTGCAAGACCTGCGGCGCGAAGCGAGTTTGAGCAAACAAGCTCCGCAAAATAAGGTGATTTGTGAGCGGGTGTGTATTTTTTGGGCTTCATCTCGCGAAGAATAACGGGTATTCCGAAACGGCTTATGGCTAAAGCCGCCTCAACGCCCGCAAGTCCCGCGCCGATGACCTCAATCGGCTGATTCATCGTTTTTTGCCCCTTTTTTCTTCAAGGGTGCGCTGTATCCGCAGCCCTCCTTGGCGCAGTAAAGCTTTCCGTCCTTGCCCGTTTTCTTAAAGAGGGTGGAGCCGCAAACAGGACAAGCTTCCTTGGTGGGAGCGTCCCACGATGCAAAGTTGCATTTGGGGTAGTTTCCGCAGCCGTAGAATTTTTTGCCTCTTTTGGTGTTTTTCTCAATAAGGTTTCCGCCGCAGGTGGGGCACTTTCCGCCAACCTCACTCACGATTGCCTTTGTGAAGCGGCAGGCAGGGTAGCCGGGGCAGGCAAGGAATTTTCCGAATCTGCCCGAGCGGATAACGAGATTTTTGCCGCAGTTGGGGCAAAGCTCATCGCTTTCCTCCTCTTTTACCTTGAACTTCTGACCCTTAAGCTCGCTTTCGGCCTTGGTAAGTGATTTTTCAAAGGGATTATAGAAATCCTTAACTATTTTATTCCATTCGTTTTTGCCGTCCTCAACAGAGTCGAGCTTCTTTTCCATATCGGCGGTGAACTTAACGTCGATAATATCGGGGAAGCAGCTTCTCATAAGGTCGGTGGTAACGGTACCGAGCTCGGTTGCCTTGTAGTTTTTCTTTTCCTTTTCCACGTAGCCTCTTGCCAAAACGGTGGAGATGGTAGGAACGTAGGTGGAGGGACGGCCTATGCCGTTTTCCTCCATTGCCTTTATGAGAGTAGCCTCGTTATAACGGGAGGGAGGCTGAGTGAATTTCTGGTCACCCGAAAGGTTCTTGAGGGTAAGCCTTTCTCCAACGGCAAGCTCGGGAATCTTTGAATATTCGTTTTCCTCGTCGTCGCTTCCTTCAACGTAAAGAACGGTGAAGCCGGGCTTTACCACCTTCTGGTCGCTTGACTTAAGGAGGTGCTCTCCTGCGGAGATAACAACTGTTTCGCAGGCGTATTCGCAGGGAGTCATCTGGCTTGCGATAAAGCGCTCCCAGATGAGCTTGTAAAGCTTATACTGCTCGGTGGTGAGGCTGTCTTTGACCTCGGCGGGAGTAAGGTCTGCGTAGGAGGGACGTATCGCTTCGTGGGCGTCCTGCGCACCGCTCTTTGCCTTGTAGCGCTTGGGAGATTTGGGCATTGCGTCGGCACCGTAGGCAGATGCGATGTAATCTCTTGCGGCGGCGATGGCGTCCTCGGAAATACGGAGAGAGTCGGTTCTCATATAGGTAATAAGACCGGTGAGCCCGTGACCTTTTATATCAACGCCCTCGTAAAGAGTCTGCGCGACTCTCATAGTGGTCTTGCTCGAGAAATTCAATTTTCTCGAAGCATCCTGCTGAAGGGTGGAGGTGGTAAAGGGTGCTGCGGGCTGACGCAGCTTTTTGCTCTTTTCAATGTCAAGAACGGTGAAGGAGGCGTTTTCAAGCTCTTTTATAACGGCGTTTGCCTCTGCCTCACTTGCAATGGTCGCTTTTTTGTCGCCCTTGCCGAAATATTTTGCCTCAAAGGGTCTTTTGGCGTTTTCCTTTACGAGAAAAGCCGAGATATTCCAGTATTCGCTCGGAATAAAGGCCTCGATCTCGCGCTCGCGGTCAACGATCATTCGGCAGACGACCGACTGAACGCGGCCTGCGGAAAGACCTTTTTTGACCTTTTTCCAAAGGAAGGGGCTTAACTTGTAGCCCACAAGGCGGTCAAGCACGCGGCGGGCCTGCTGTGCGTCAACGAGGTCGGTATTTATCGGACGGGGAGCGTTGATTCCCTCGTTTACCGCATTTTTTGTGATCTCATTGAAGGTTACGCGGTTGTTTTCGGTTATATCAAGCCCCAAAATGGTGGCAAGATGCCATGAGATCGCCTCGCCCTCGCGGTCAGGGTCGGTTGCAAGTATTACCGCTTCGGATTTCAAGGCGGCGTCCTTTAATTTTTTGATGACCTCGTCCTTGCCCTTCATATTGACGTACTGAGGCTTAAAGGTCTTCATATCTATTGCGAGATTTTTTTCGGGAAGGTCGCGCACGTGGCCCATCGAGGCCATGACCTCGTAGCCGTCGCCGAGATATTTTTTGATCGTTTTTGCCTTTGCGGGGGACTCAACTATAAGTAATTTTTTTGACACGGGTATCTTCCTTTACTCAAAAAATGGGGTTATATTATTCTTTTGAAATAGCCGCCTGCCGTGGGTGAAACTCTGCCGTCAAGCTCAAGCATTGTGAGGATCGAGGCGGTTTCGTTTGCGCCGAAGCCGGTGATCTCGGCGATTTCCGAGATATGGCGGTCGCCTTCCGAAAGAAGCTCGAGCACGAGGTCGGATTTGACGTCGCCGGTATCGGGCGGAGCGAAAACGGCCTTATCGGTAAGAGCGTCGTCGCTTTCTTTGGGCTTTTTTGCAAAAAGCGGCTTTTTGGGAGCGTTTTTATTTTTGGGAACGGCGGGGTTTGAATTTTCCTTCGGAGTGAGGGTGTAAAGCCCCGAATATTCCTCTAAAATATCGAGATGGTTCAAAACGGGCTTTGCCTTGCCGTCGCGGATAAGCATATTCACGCCGTCGCTTTCTCTTGAAAAGAGAGAGCCGGGCGAGGCGAAAAGGTCCTTGCCGTAGTCAAGGGCATAGGAGGCGGTGATAAGCGCTCCGCTTGACTTCGGCGCCTCGGTTATCAGAACACCGTTTGCAAGACCTGCCATAATTCTGTTTCTCTTGGGAAAGTTTGAGGGGAAGGGCGTGGTGCCCGGAGGGTATTCGCTTATTATACCGCCGTTTGATTCGATTATTCTGTTATAAAGCTCCTTGTTTTCACTCGGATAGATAACGTCGGGGCCTGTGCCGAGCACCGCAAAGACGGGCTTTTTGCCGTCAAGACCGCCCATAAGGGCGAAGGTATCGTTTCCCTTTGCCATTCCCGAAATAACGGTAACGCCGCTTTCGGCAAGCAGTCTGCACATTTTATAGGCGACCTTTTCGCCGTAGCGGGTGCCCTTTCTCGTGCCTACCGAGGATATTGCGAGATTTTTGGGGTCGGGTAAGCTTCCCTTTACGAAAAGTACGACGGGGACGGGTGATATATTCTTTAACCGTTCGGGGAAATTTTCGTCCCAATAGGTTATAACGTCGATGCCCGTTTCCTTGCATCTTATTATCACGTTTTCAGCCGCGGTAAGCGACCTGTCGGCATAAAGAGAAAGGTCCTTTTTCAAAAGACCTGCGGAAAGGAGCGCTTCCTCGTCTGCATCATAGATCTCCTTTGCCGAATTGAAGGCAAGGGCTAAAAGGGAGTTTCTGTTACTTCCCACTCCGCCTGAAAGCGCAAGCCAGACGGCGTAAATTTTTTCGTCCATAAAATCAACCTACTTGGAAATTTCCCACATGATGACTGCTGCTGCAACGCCTGCGTTAAGGGATTGCGCTCTGCCATTCATCGGGATATAAAGGCTTTTATCGCAAAGAGTGAGGAGCTTTTCGGTAAGACCCTTACCCTCGTTTCCTATTGCGATTATTGCGTTTTTATCAATTTCGGTTTCACCCAAAGGAACGGCTCTTTCGTTTAAGACGGTGCCGTAAACCGAAAACCTCTTTTTAAGCTCTGAAAGCTCGCCGTAGTCAATTCTTTTGATCGGCAAATAGAGATTCGAGCCCATTGCGCCGCGGGTGGCCTTGGGAGAAAACTCGTCGGCGGTTGAGCCTATAAGCAGCATTCCCTTTATTCCGAAGGCGTCGGCAGTTCTTATCATCGCGCCGAGATTTTTGGGGTCCTGAATATTCTCGCAAAGAATATAGCGCCCGTCGGGGAGGATTTCGGGAGCGCACGGACGCTCTGCGATCATACACAAAGACTGAGGAGTGCGCGTGTCGGCGATCTTCTCCATAATAAAGGGCGGCACGAAATAAACGGTGTTATCCCTTGCAAGCGCGTTGGACCTTTCGTTTTTTTCGGAGGAAAAGATAAAGCGGGGCAGTATGCCGTTTGAAACGGCGTCCCACACCGGCTTTTCGCCCTCGATGAGAATAACGCCGCCATCCTTACCGTCGGAAATCGCCTTTTTGGCGGCTTTGATTTTTTCGTTTTGCGCCGACGTTATTTCGAAATACATTTTAAATCACCTCAAAATCGGTGTTTTTCCGTGAATTTAAAATCCATTATATAATGTGAATGCTGATATGTCAAGAAAAATTTTCAAAAATCGCAAGAAAAGTTTTTCAAAAAAAGAGAGGAGGACTGTCAAAAGTCGCGCTACAAAAAAATAAAAGACCGATAAAATCGGTCTTTTAATTCAATTATTTCGCTGCCTTGGCTGCTTCAACGAGAGTTGCAAAAGCTGCCTTATCGTTAACTGCGAGATCAGCAAGGATCTTTCTGTTGATAACGATACCTGCGGTCTTAAGGCCGTGGATAAAGGTAGAGTAGTTCATACCGTTTGCCTTTGCGGCTGCGGAGATTCTGGTGATCCAGAGTGAACGGAAATCTCTTTTCTTTAACTTTCTGCCGATATATGCGTAAACGAGAGACTTCATAACTGCTTCGTTGGCAGTTCTGAACTGTTTGCTCTTTGCGCCGTAATAGCCTTTTGCGAGCTTAAGTACCTTTTTTCTTCTCTTGCGGGTATTAGCGCCGTATTTAATTCTTGCCATTATAATTTCCTCCTGTTAGCTTCGCTTATTTGTAAGGGATAAGCAACTTGATGTTGCTCTCGTTGGTCGCGTCTGCATAAGCGCCGCGACGGAGATTTCTCTTGCGCTTGGTGGTCTTGGCGTTAAGGAGGTGACGTCTGAAAGCGTGAGCTCTCTTAACTTTGCCGTTTTTAGTAAGATTGAAGCGCTTTTTAGCACCGCTGTGTGTCTTAAGTTTTGCCATGGGGGTTTTCTCCTCTCAGTTATTTTCTATTCAAGCCTTTTTGTTTTCAGGTTTCGGCGCAAGGAAGGCAATGGCGTTTCTGCCCTCTACCTTGGCGGGCTTTTCAACCACGCCGATCTCCGAGCAGCCCTCGAGGAAGCGGTTGATGACCTCTACACCGAGATCGGTGTGAGCCATTTCACGTCCTCTGAAGCGGATCGAGACCTTAACCTTGTCGCCGCCCTTTAAAAACCTAAGTGCGTGATTTTTCTTTGTTTCGAAATCGTGGGTATCGATCTTGACGGAAAGCTGTATTTCTTTGATATCCACTACCTTCTGATTCTTCTTTGCTTCCTTTTGCTTTTTTATCTGCTCGAAGCAAAACTTGCCGTAATCCATTATTTTGCAAACGGGGGGAACGGCGTTGGGTGAGATGCGAACGAGGTCAAGACCTGCCTCGTCGGCCTTTGCCAAAGCGTCGGCGATCTTCATGATGCCCATCTGTGAGCCGTCGTTGCCTATAACTCTGACTTCCTTATCCTTGATTTCATCGTTGATAAGATGTTCTTTTTTATTGTTGTTGATGACAAAGCACCTCCGAAAAATAAAAAAATCGTACGAAAAAGCTCCGCACGATACCACTCTCCGATAACGGCAAAACGCCCTTATCGAAATAAAACAGTATTGACCCGCGGCTCCTTTGCCGAACAAGGTGAGAAGCGGAAGCTTCTTCTTTATTGCCGTGTTATTTTACACCAAAACAAGGGGTTTGTCAAGTCTTTTTTGAGAAAAAATTTTTTATTTCAAAAAATGAGGGCAAAAAGCTAAAAAAACATTGAAAAACGTAATAAACAGTGATATACTATATAGATATATTGAACAAATACCAAATCACACCACGAGAGGAGCGAATTTGTTATGAACAAAAACAAATTCTACATCACGACCCCCATTTATTATCCCTCCGATAAGCTTCATATCGGAAATACCTACACCACCGTTGTATCCGATGCGATAGCCAGATACAAGCGAATGCGGGGCTTTGACGTAATGTTTCTCACCGGCACCGACGAGCACGGCGAGAAGCTCCAGCAGATTGCGGAGAAAAAGGGCCTTGCGCCCATCGAATACATAGACGGCATAGTTGCATCCATCAAGGACCTCTGGTCTCTTATGAATATAAGCTACGACCGCTTTATAAGAACTACCGACGATTATCATATCGAGTCGGTACAGAAGATATTTAAGCAGCTTTACGATCAGGGCGATATTTATCTCGGCTCCTACGAGGGTCTTTACTGCACCCCCTGCGAGGCGTTCTGGACCGAAACCCAGGCAGTGGGCGGAAAATGCCCCGACTGCGGAAGAGAGGTCCACCCCGCAAAGGAGGAAGCCTATTTCTTCAAGATGAGCAAATACGCCGATCAGCTTCTCAAATATATCGAGGACCACCCCGAATTCATCGAGCCCGAGAGCAGAAGAAACGAAATGGTCAACAACTTCTTAAAGCCCGGACTTCAGGATCTCTGCATTTCGCGTACCTCGTTTGACTGGGGCATTCCCGTTCCGATAAACGAGAAGCACGTCATCTACGTATGGATCGACGCACTTTCAAACTATATCACCGCTTTGGGCTACCAAAACGGAAAATATAACGATTTTGAGGAGTTCTGGCCCGCCGACGTTCACGTTATCGGAAAGGATATCCTTCGCTTCCACACCATCTACTGGCCCATTATGCTTATGGCGCTAGGACTTCCCCTTCCCAAAAAGGTTTACGGTCACGGCTGGCTTCTTATCGACGGCGGCAAGATGAGCAAATCGAAGGGCAACGTAGTGGACCCCGCAATTTTATCGAAATATTTCGGTGTCGATGCAATAAGATATTACCTCCTTTCCGAGATAAGCATGGGGCAGGACGGCAACTACACCAACGAGCTTTTCATTAACAGAATAAACTCCGACCTCGCAAACGACCTCGGAAATCTTCTTTCGAGAACGACCTCGATGATAATAAAATATTTCGGCGGAGTTGTTCCCGCTCCCGAGGGCAAGACCGATTTCGACGGAATTTTGGAGCAATTTGCGCTCGACACCGTGAAAAAGGTTGAAAAGGAAATGGATTCCTACTACGTTTCCAACGCGGTATCTACCATGATGAGCCTCGTTTCGAGAGCAAATAAGTATATCGACGAAACTGCACCCTGGGTTCTTGCAAAGGACGAGGCGAAAAAGGGCGAGCTTGCATCGGTAATGTATCACCTTTACGAGTGCCTCCGCTTTGCAGCGATCATGCTTAAGCCCATTATGCCCGAATCGTCAAGCAAGATGGCGCTTCAGCTCGGAATCTCCGAGGCAGAGCTTTCATGGGATAATCTTTGCTTTACCGATAAATACGTCGGCACTGCGGTAACCAAGGGCGAGGCGCTCTTCCCGAGAATCGATGCCGAAAAGACCATTGCCGAGATAACCGCAGAGGCCGAGGCCAAAAAGGCACCCGAAAGAAAGCCGATTGCCCACAAGGAGCAGGTTTCGATAGACGCCTTTGAAAAGCTTGAGATAAGAGCCGTAAAGGTCCTTGAATGCGAGCCCGTGCCGAAGAGCGACAAGCTTCTTAAATTCATAGTTGATGACGGCGAGGGCCGCCGTCAGATAGTTTCGGGCATTGCAAAATACTATAAGCCCGAGGAGCTTATAGGCAAAACTCTTGCCGCAATAGTAAACCTTATGCCCGTAAAGCTTCGCGGCGTAGAGAGCTGCGGAATGCTTCTTTCGGCAGAATCGGGCGAAACCGTAAAGGTAATAATGCTCGACGATTCGGTTGAAGCGGGCGGAGAAATTCGATAAAGAGGAAAATTTATGGATTATAAAAAACTTTCGGAGCTTATATTTCCAAACGTGACGGTCACCCCGGAGGAGCTTGAGGCAAGATACCCTCAAAGAGTGCTTCCGGAGGGCGCGAAGGTCACACGATTTGCACCGAGTCCCACCGGATTTATCCACCTCGGAGGACTTTATCAGGCACTTCTTGACAGCCATATTGCCCATCAGAGCGGCGGAGTTTTCTTCCTCCGTATTGAGGATACCGACCGGAAGCGTCTTGTTGACGGCGCTATCGACGGAATTATAAACACCTTCTCCTCCTTCGGAATAGAGTTTGACGAGGGAGCCACCGCAGACGGTGAAAAGGGAAGCTACGGTCCCTACCGCCAGAGCGAGAGAAAAGAGATATATCACGTTTTTGCCAAAAAGCTTATGAGCGAGGGCAGAGCATACCCCTGCTTCTGCACTCCAGAGGAGCTTGAGGCACAGCACGAGCGTCAGACAGCTGCAAAGGCAGACCCCGGCTACTACGGTGAATACGCAGTTTGCAGAAATTTACCCCTTGAGGAAATCGAAAAGCGTCTTGCGGAAAACAAGCCCTATATCGTGAGATTCCGCTCCGAAGGCGATAAGACGAAAACGGTTGCCTTTAAAGACGAAATAAAGGGCGAGCTATTGGTTCCCCAGAACGATAACGATTTCGTGCTTCTTAAATCGGACGGGCTTCCTACCTATCACTTTGCCCACGCGGTTGACGACCATTTGATGGGTA
>JAZQKU010000009.1:0-16049 GCA_045542315.1 Eubacteriales bacterium
AGTTATTTTTGACCGGCCGGAACCACTCCAAACCGGATGCGGTACAAATTATGCTTCGCTAACCACGGTGCCCACAGCCTCGCCGTTGATGGCACGCAGGATGTTATCGGGGTCGCTGATGGAAAATACCATTACAGGCATTTTGTTGTCGCGGCACATGGAAGCGGCAGTCATATCCATAACGGCAAGCTGCTTGGCCAGCACTTCGCTGAAGGTGAGGGTTTCATAGCGAACGGCATCGGAATACTTGTTGGGGTCCTTGTCGTAAACGCCGTCTGCGTTGGTTGCCTTGAAGATTATATCGGCCTCTATCTCGGCTGCTCTCAAAGCGGCGGCGGTATCGGTAGAGAAGAAGGGGTTGCCGGTTCCGCAGCCGAAGATAACAACTCTGCCCTTTTCAAGATGCCTTACCGCGCGGTTTCTTATAACGGGCTCGGCAACTGCCTGCATCTGAATAGCCGTCTGGACTCTGGTGGGAACTCCAAGATTCTCAAGCGCGTCCTGAAGCGCAAGCGAATTCATAACGGTTGCAAGCATACCGATATGGTCTGCACGGGTGCGGTCCATTTTTGCATGCTGCTTACCTCTCCAGAAATTTCCTCCGCCTACGACGATGCCTATTTCTGCGCCGGACTCAACGCATTTTTTAATGCTTTCGCAGACCTTTAAAACGAAATCGTAGTCAATGCCCATGCCCTTGCTTCCGGCAAGCGCCTCTCCGCTTACCTTAAGAAGAATTCTTTTATAACCTTGGCCCATAACAAAGCTCCTTTAAAGTTTATTATTTTCAATATAATATTTTACTATATAAGAGACAACTTGTAAAGAGAAAAAATAAAATTAAATACGTTTTCCCAAAATTGCAACCTGTTTTTCCTTATATTCTTCAAATCTGCCCTCCGAAAGAGCTTCTCTTATCTCCTTCATGAGGTTGTTGTAGAAGTGAATGTTGTGAATTACGAGCAGCTTGAAGCCGGTCATCTCGTCGGCGACGAGAAGATGCCTTATGTAAGATGCCGAGAAGTTTCTGCAGGCGTAGCAATCGCAAGCCTCGTCAAGAGGAGATTTATCCTCCTTGTATTTCTCGTTTCTTATGTTTTTAACGCCCTTCGAGGTAAAGATATGACCGTGTCGCGCATTTCTCGAGGGCATAACGCAGTCAAAAAGGTCAACGCCTCTCGAGACCGCCTCTAAAATATTTACGGGAGTTCCAACCCCCATAAGGTAACGGGGCTTATTCTTTGGCATATAAGGCTCCACAGCGTCTATGATGCGGTACATCTCATCTGCTGTTTCACCGACGGCAAGACCTCCTATTGCATAGCCGGGAAGGTCAAGCTCAACTATCTCCTTCATGTGCTTTATGCGAAGATCCTCGTAGGTGCCCCCCTGATTTATTCCAAACAGCATCTGATGCTTGTTTACGGTGTCCTTTTTTGCGTTTAATCTGTCAAGCTCGGCCTTGCAGCGCACGAGCCATCTTGTGGTTCTGTCGCAGGAGGCGGCAACGTATTCTCTCGGCGAGGGATTTTCGATGCATTCGTCAAACGCCATTGCGATAGTGGATCCGAGATTGGATTGAATCCTCATGCTCTCCTCGGGGCCCATAAATATCCTTTTTCCGTCTATATGCGACTGAAAATTCACGCCCTCCTCCGTTATCTTGCGAAGAGAGGAAAGGGAAAAGACCTGAAAGCCGCCGCTGTCGGTAAGCACCGGCCCCTTCCAGTTCATAAATTTTCTTATTCCGCCCATTCTCTTCACCGTCTCGTCGCCCGGACGGAGATGAAGATGATATGTGTTTGAAAGTGCGATCTGACAGCCGCTTTTCTTAAGGTCCAGGGCGTCCATTCCGCCCTTTATTGCGGCGCAGGTGGCTACGTTCTGAAATGCGGGAGTAAGAACGGTGCCGTGAACGGTTTCAAACCGCCCGAGACGCGCTCTTCCTTCATTTTTTAAAAGTGTAAATCCTTGATTTTTCATTCTTTGTTCTGCTTTCTTTCGAGCTTTTCAAGCATTTCGATCTTTCTGTTAAGAAGCACGTTTTTACTCTCGAAAAGATCTCTTTTCGTAACGAATTCCTTTGAGGTCAGAATTCTTCCCACTCTGTCGCTCATAATCATACAAACCGCGAAAATTGCCGCAAGCGGAGCCACGGGAATAAACATAAGCGCGGTTGAAGCAAAGCCCAAAACGATAAAAATAACGGCAATAATTACCGAAACAAATTGGCAAACGTTAAAAAATCCCACCATGCCGCTCTTTTTCTCGCAGGATCTCACGAATTTTCCAAGCTCCGCCGTTTCCTTCTTTAAATTTTCAATTTCCGATCTGAGCGCATCCTTGCGCTTTTCAATGTCCTCGATAATTTCCATTTTATTCTCCTTTTACAAAATGTCGAGCCTGCCGACACGGTTGGTTTCTTTTTAAGACGCCGTTTTTATATGCGTTATTTTTCGTTCATCTCGCGGAAGGAGCAGCCTTCCGTCACGGGCTTTGCATATTCTCCCAAGGTCAGGATCCCCGCATGAGAATAGCTTCCTTCGCATTGTGAAAAGTAAATTCCCGAAAATTCGTCCGGCATACCGTCGGCAGAAAGGCTCTGAGCCACGGCAAAGCAGGCTTTTCCCTCGCCGCTGCTTTTGCACCGTATCGCACCGGATTCAAACGAATTCTCAAAATAAAATCCGTAGCGGTAAGATTTTTCCGAGATGCAATTCTTATAAAATGTGTTAAATGCGTTTATTCCGCCGAAGCCGAAAAGGTTTTCGCTCGCGAAGCAATTTTTTACGGTAAAGTCAAACTCGGGCAAAGCACAGTATTTTTCGATATCAAAGCGCCCTTGGTGCTCGAAAAAGAAACCGAATTTCGTATTTCCGATCGCTTTACAATCGGAAACGGTAATAGTTTCCTCTTCACTGTAACCGAATCCTATTCCGAAACCCGAAGCACCGTTGCTTTCAGCAGTCGCGGCTTTTCCGCAGCCGATGGCGGTGCAAGCCGTTATGGTACAGTTTATCGGGCAATCGACCCCAAAGCCCGTGGCATCCGTATTTTTTACGGTAACCTTCTTGAAGTGGCAGTTTTTGAAAAGATTAAACATAAAGCCTTTGCCTGCGGACGTATAAATCTCGGAAGAGCTGCCCGAGGCATCTATCACAAAATTCTCAAATCTGCAATTTTCGAGATAAATTGCCGCGCCTGTGTCGAGGTAATCGTTGAAATAGAACATATCAAGCCCGTAACGAGTATGCCCGACGGGCTTCAGAACGGTTTTTTCACCGTCGCCGACAACAGAAACTCCGGAACGCATCTTGATGCAGTGAGAACCGATAGTTTGACTGCCGTTTTCGGCGAATTCATACTCTCCTTCGGGAATGTATACCGTTTTCCCCGTAAGAGCGGCTTCGTCTATAACTGCCTGCAGGGCTTTACTGTTTGCTTCGCCGGAATTTTCCGTGCAAACACCTCGCTCGGCGGCGTTTATTACGTCACAGCTCTGTGAGCCGTTAAAGCAAGCTGTGAGCATTGAAAACAGTAAAAGCATAACCATAAAAATAAGTTTTTTCATAGCAATAATAAGATGTCGGCAGAATGGGAAACCATCGGCACATATGTAAATTTTATAAAGTAATCATCTCATCGCCGAAGCTTACGTGATATGTGAAAAATATTGATCCGTCGGCGAAGCCGACACCGTACCTCTTCACTCTTCACTATTACTTCTTACTTACAGAATAAGCATCGCATCGCCGAATGAGAAAAATCTGTATTTTTCCTCTACGGCGTGACGGTAGGCTCTTAAAATATTTTCTCTTCCCGCAAGGCTCGAAACGAGCATTACGAGAGTGCTTTCGGGAAGATGGAAGTTTGTCACAAGAGCATCTACCACCTTGAATTTATAGGGCGGATAGATAAATATCGCAGTGTCGCCCTCTTTTTCGGAGAGAAGACCGTTTTCATCGGAGGCCGACTCCAGAACTCTTACCGACGTAGTGCCTACGGCAACGACTTTTTTGCCGTTCTTTTTAACGGAATTTATAAGCTCCGCGCTCTCTTTTGAGATGGAATACCACTCGCTGTGCATCACGTGCTCCTCTACCTTATCCACCTTTACGGGGCGGAAGGTGCCTATTCCGATGTGTAAGGTAACGAAAGCGATATTAACGCCCTTCGCTCTTATTTTTTCAAGAAGCTCGTCGGTAAAATGAAGACCTGCGGTAGGCGCCGCGGCAGACCCCTCGGTCTTTGCATAAACGGTCTGGTAGCGGCTCTTATCGGCGGTGGACTTCGTTATGTAAGGGGGCAGGGGAACATTTCCTATTTTATCGAGAAGCGCATAAAAATCACCGTCGTAATCAAAGGTTATCTCGCGTTCACCGTCAGAAAGGGTATCGGTTATCTCGGCAGTTACGCCCTCGAATTCGATTTTGGCGCCAACGCGGAGCTTCTTGCCGGGACGCACGAGGCACTCCCATTTGTTAAGCCCTCTCTGCCTTAACAAAAGCACCTCGCAGGCTGCGCCCGTTTCGGCCTTTTTGCCGTAAAGACGGGCGGAAATAACCTTGGTGTTGTTGAGAACAAGACAGTCGCCCTCTTGCAGATAATCTATAACGTTATAAAAATGCTTGTCTGTAAATTCGCCGCTTTGCTTGTCCAAGACCAGAAGACGCGAGCCGTCGCGCCTGGCTGCGGGATTTTGCGCAATAAGCTCCTCGGGGAGCTCATAATAAAAGTCTTTAACGTCCATTTAATATTCACCTTCAATATAATATTTTATCATATATCGACATAAGTTGCAAGAGAAAAAACACAGTAAAACAAAATGTTACATTTTGAGAATAAAAATGTTACATTTTGAGAAAAAATGAAATTTTTCACAAAAAATGTTACATTTTGTTAATTTGACTAAAAAACGGTGTTTAAATAATATATCTTTGTCAAAATACACAGTTGACAATTTGAAAAATAGACTATATAATATATGTTACACTCTAAAGTGTGTAAATGATCAGAAGCCCAGGAGGTCAAAAATGGAACTTTTTTATGTCATCGCGGTAGCGCTTTGCGCATTACTCGCACTCGGCGCAGCAGTTCTCAACGCTCTTAAGATCAAAAATATGAGCGAGGGAGAGGCGGCACAGAAGAAGATAGCGTCAGCTATCCGTCAGGGCGCAAACGCCTACCTTAAAAGACAGTACACCACCGTATTTTCAATCTTTGCGGTAGTATTTGTCGTATTTATTATTCTTGCGGCAATCGGAATGATGTCGTGGTTCACACCCTTCGCATTCATCACGGGCGGCTGCTTCTCTGCACTTTCCGGATTTATAGGAATGAAGATCGCCACCTATTCAAACGCAAGAACCGCAGTTGCCGCAAAGGATAGCCTCAACAAGGGCCTTCGCGCGGCATTCTCCGCAGGCTCCGTTATGGGCCTTGTAGTAGTTGGCCTCGGTCTTGTCGATATGACACTTTGGTACACTATTCTCCGCTTCGGCTTCAATCTCGGTACCGCGGAGATTGCAAATAATATGGTAACCTTCGGTGTAGGTGCATCGTTTATGGCTCTTTTTGCAAGAGTCGGCGGCGGCATATTCACAAAGGCGGCAGACGTCGGCGCAGACCTTGTCGGTAAGGTCGAAGCAGGCATTCCCGAGGATGATCCCAGAAACCCCGCAGTTATTGCCGATAACGTCGGCGACAACGTCGGTGACGTTTGCGGTATGGGCGCAGACCTCTACGAATCCTACGTCGGTTCAATCGTATCCGCGATCGCTCTTATGGCTGCGGCAGGTCTTACCGACGGCGCAAAGATGCTCGTTCCGCTTCTTATAGCCGGTGTCGGCATCATTGCCTCCATCATCGGCGGCTTCTTTGTAAGAACAAAGGAAAACGCAACCCAGGCAGCTCTTCTTAAAGCACTTCGCACAGGCACCAACCTTGCAGCCGTGCTCGTTGCCGTTTTCGTATTCCCGATAGTATGGTTCATTCTCGGCAAAGAATATCTCGGCGTTTACTTTGCCGTTCTTTGCGGACTTCTCGCAGGCGTTCTTATCGGCTTCTTCACCGAATATTTCACCTCCGACGAATATAAACCCACCAAGAAGCTTGCGGCAACCTCCGAAACAGGCACAGCAACCATCATGATAGGCGGACTTTCCTTGGGTCTTAAGTCCACCGTTGCACCCGTTCTCATCGTTTCCGCCGCAGTTTTGGGCTCCTTCTTCCTTGCGGGCGGCACCATCGCAGACCCCGCAAAGGGACTTTTCGGCGTAGCGATCGCCGCAGTAGGTATGCTCTCCACCCTCGGTATCACCCTGGCGACCGACGCTTACGGCCCCGTTGCCGATAACGCGGGCGGCATTGCCGAAATGAGCAAAATGGATCCCAAGGTAAGAGAGCGCACCGATGCGCTTGACAGCCTCGGAAACACCACCGCCGCAACAGGAAAGGGCTTTGCAATAGGCTCTGCGGCACTCACCTCGCTTGCTCTTATCGTTTCCTTCAAATCCACCGTTGACGGATATATCACTGCAAACGGCATGGCAGACCCCTTCAATTTAAACCTCACCAACCCCGCAATACTCATCGGCCTTTTCATCGGCGGTATGGTAACCTTCCTCTTTGCCGCCCTCACCATGGAAGCTGTCGGCAAGGCGGCGCAGAGCGTAGTTATAGAGGTTCGCCGTCAGTTCAAGGAGATAGTTGGAATTATGGACGGCAAGGCAGAGCCCGACTACAAGTCCTGCGTTGACCTTTGCACCAAGTCCGCTCTTCAGAAGATGATAGCACCCGCGATCATCGCTCTTCTCGTTCCCGTAGCAACCGGCCTTGTCCTCGGTGTAAACGGCATTATGGGTATGCTCGCAGGCGCAATGGTAACCGGCTTCCTTCTTGCGGTATTTATGTCAAACTCCGGCGGCGCATGGGATAACGCCAAAAAGCACATTGAAGCAGGCAACTTCGGCGGCAAGGGCAGTGATTGCCACAAGGCAGCCGTTGTAGGCGACACCGTTGGCGACCCCTTCAAGGATACCTCGGGTCCCGCACTCAACATTCTCATCAAATTCCTTTCGATAGTTTCCATTATCTTCGCACAGGTAATCGTAAACTTCTCGATAATGTAATAATACGTAAAACAAAAACCGCCGTTATTAAAACGGCGGTTTTGATTTTTTACTCCTTGTTTTTTCTTGTAAACATTTTAAATTCTCTCGGGCTCATTCCCTTATATCTTTTAAATGTCTTTGCAAAATAACTCAAATCGTTAAAGCCGTTACCGAAGGCCGCCTCGGTGACGGTTTTTCCTTTTCTTGCAATATCGTAGCAGGCGTGCTCGATGCGAAGCTCGTTTAAATATTCGGTGATCGTTTGCCCCGTAAAGCTTTTGAATATCTTGCAAAGATAATTGAAATTGAGGCTTGAGATCTCCGAAAGCCTTTTCGAGGTGACCGGCTCCTTGTAATTTCGGTTCAGCCAATCGATAACCGAGCCGATAAGCTCTGTCTGCTTGGTTGTGTGGGTGTGGTTTTCCGAAGAAATATAACCGTTTGCATACATCTCCGAAAGCAAGGTGAAAAGCGCACCGTAAACCGAAAGCTCGTAATAGGGCTTTTCTTCCCGCAAATTTTCAAAAAGCTCGGTTACCTTGCCGTAAATGGCGCGATCTTCCTTTGAAACGGCGCTTTTTATGCTTACCGTTGAATTTATTATTTTCGAAAGATATCCCTCTGTAACTCCGTCCTGCTTTGACAAAAGCATTTTAAGGTCAACCACGACGCATTCGTAAACACAGCCTGACGGTTGCCCTCTGTGGAGGGTACCGCCCTCTATAAAGACAACGTCGCCCTTTGAAAGCTCAAGCTCGGCGTTATTTAAATAGACGGTAAAGCTTCCCGACAAAACCCGCAGAATTTCAAATTCCCTGTGCCAATGGGCATTCATAACGTAACGGGGATGGTTGCAATCCACGTAATAGTATTCAATGGGAAATTCAGCAGTTCCGTGCTTTGCCTTCTCCATATAGTCGATATAATTCATAAAACACCTCAAAAAGTGAAAATAGTCATAGTTTTAGGTGAATATAGTAAGAGTATTATAACATAAAGTTTGATATAATACAAGTATAATATTTTACAGAGGTGTTTTTATGGCAGAAAAAAGATATACGGGCGATTACCCCGTTATCGGAATCCGTCCCACTATCGACGGACGCCGCGGCCCCTTGAAGCTTCGCGAGAGCCTTGAACCGCAGGCGTGGGCAATGGCAAACGCGGCAAAAAAGCTTTTTGAGGAAAATCTTTTTTATTCAAACGGCGAGCCCGTCAAGGTCATTTTGGCAGACACCACTATCGGACGTGTTGCCGAGGCAGCGGCCTGCGCCGATAAATTCAGGAAAAATAACGTTGATATAACCCTTTCGGTAACTCCCTGCTGGTGCTACGGCTCGGAAACGATGGATATGGACCCTTACACTATAAAGGGTGTCTGGGGCTTTAACGGCACCGAAAGACCCGGTGCGGTATATCTTGCGGCGGTTTTGGCTTCTCACGCCCAAAAGGGACTTCCCGCATTCGGAATCTACGGCCACGAGGTTCAGGACGCCGATATGACGGGCGAGATACCCGATGACGTAAAGGAAAAGCTCCTTCGCTTCGGACGTGCCGCGATAGCGGCTGCCACCATGCGCGGAAAATCCTATTTGCAGATAGGCTCGCAGTGTATGGGCATCGGCGGCTCGATCATGGACCAGGATTTTATGGAGGAATACTTCGGTATGCGCGTTGAAAGCGTTGACGAGGTAGAGATACTCCGCCGAATGGAAGAGGGCATCTACGATAAAGAGGAATACGAAAGGGCCCTTGCATGGACAAAGCTTCACTGCAAGGAGGGAAGGGACGATAACCCCGACTTCGTTAAATTCTCCCCCGAGGAAAAGGAAAAACAGTGGGAATTTACCGTTAAAATGTATTGTATTATAAAGGACCTCATGGCAGGCAATAAAAATCTTCCCGCAGGCTGCGAGGAGGAGGCGGTAGGCCACAATGCCATCGCGGGCGGCTTCCAGGGTCAAAGACAGTGGACCGACCACTGGCCCAACTGCGACTACCCCGAGGCGCTTTTAAGCTCCACCTTTGACCATAACGGCGCAAGAGAACCCTACACCCTTGCCACCGAAAACGACGTTTTAAACGGTATGGGAATGCTCTTTATGAGACTTCTTACCCACCGCGCCCAGATATTTGCCGACGTTCGCACCTATTGGAGCTGTGACGCGGTAAAGCGCGTAACCGATTACGAGCTTGAGGGAAAGGCAAAGGATTCCGACGGAATTATCCACCTTCTCAATTCGGGCGCCGCTTGCCTTGACGCTTCGGGCGTTTGCACCGACGAAAACGGAAACGCCGTTATGAAAAAATGGTGGGAGGTCACCGATGAGGATATTGAAAAGATGACCGAGGCCACCGTCTGGTGCGAGGCGGGCTTTGATAACTTCCGCGGCGGCGGCTTCTCAAGCAGCTTCACCACCAAGGCTGAAATGCCCTGCACTATGATAAGACTCAATCTGGTAAAGGGACTCGGCCCCGTTCTTCAGATAGCCGAGGGACACACCGTAAAGCTTCCCGACAACGTTTCGGATACCCTTATGGAAAGAACGAACCCCACCTGGCCCTGCACCTGGTTTACCCCGAGATGCGACGGCAAGGAGGGAAGCCCCTTTAAAAATGCCTACGAGGTTATGAGAAACTGGGGCGCAAACCACGGCGCTATCTCCTACGGACATATAGGCGCCGACCTTATCACCCTTTGCTCGATGCTTCGCATACCCGTTTGTATGCACAACGTTTCAGAGGACGACATCTTCCGTCCCGCCTGCTTCTCCGCATTCGGAATGGATAAAGAGGGACAGGATTACAGAGCCTGCGCGACCTACGGCCCGCAGTTTAAAAAATAAGAAAAATTAAAATTAAAAAAGTAAAGAAAATTGTTTCGGCGACAGTTTTCAAAACGCTTTTTAATAAGGAGGATATTTATTTTAAAATACCTCTGAAATATCTCCACCTTATTGCCTACATTTGACAATTATATATAAATATGATATAATATTTATAGATTTATAAAAGAAGGGTTTTAAAATGAAGAAAGTAAAGAAAATTATCTCTGCGATAGTTCTCGCGGCAATGCTTCTTACAACGCTTTTTGCCTCGGTCTCCTGCGGCGGCGGAAGAAAAACAAACGGATTTTCACAGTTTGAAGTCAGCTATTACTACGGTCCTCACGGCTTTCAGGCGGCGCAGGAGGAAACATGGAAAACCGTTGCCGAATGCGGCTTTACCTCTGTTCCTCTCGAGCACGGCACCACGGCAAACAACAAGGTTGCCCTTGCACATATGAAGAAATACGGCATTACCTGCTCTGCGCTTTGGGACACGAGAATCCAGTCGGCAATTTCGATTGGCGACACCATGACCGATGAGGAAATGGAGTCGCTTGCAAAGAGAGTGGTTGACGATTACGCCGAATTCGATAACATCAAGGGGTGGTGGTTCTTCGATGAGCCCGGCTCCGATAAATTTGAGGTTCTCGGAAGACTTAAGGCGGCGTTTAAAAAGGTTGACCCCAAGCGCGAGGTATTTATCGACCTTTTCCCAAACTATGCAAGTCTTGCAAGTCTGGTAGCAGACAGCTATACTGATTACGTAAATAAATATATCGAAACGGTAAAGCCCGATTATCTTTGCTATGATCATTACCATTTTTTAAAGGACAAGGCTCCGAGAAATGGATTTTTCAGCAACTTCGAGATTATAAGAAGCGCGGCACTTAACAAAAATATCGACTATATGTCGATAGTTCTTCTCACCGAGCACTTATCATACCAGGACCTCACCCGCAGCCAGATTCTCTGGGAAGTCAATATGTGCCTTACCTACGGTGCAAAGAGAATTTCCTATTTCACCTATAGCCTTACCTCCGATCTTCTTCAACAGGGCTGGGATAACGCCTGTGTTGACAGTAAGGGCGAAAAATATCCCCACTATTACGACGTTCAGGCGGTAAACAAGCTGATAACTCCCTTGGGAAAAGAGCTTTTCAATAAGACCTCCGAGGCGGTATTCCATCTCACCTCCGATGCCTCTGCATTAGAGGAAGAAACGGCAGCCTACACCTCTTACGGTAAGCTCGGCAGCGTTACGGGCGATGAATTCGTTATCGGCTTCTTTAACGACGGAAGCTTTATGATAACGAACAAAAAATACGAGGAAGGCGACGCAGGCAAAAACGCCCTCGTCTTTGGCGATATTTCAAGCGGCCTTGAATATTTCGACGTTGAATCCGCCACTTGGAAAGCCTACACCGCAAAAGACGCAAGCGGCAACTTCATTTTCGAAGCCATGGGCGGCGAAGGCACTCTTTTCAGAGTTAAATAAAACAATAAAAAAATCCACCCTCCACGGGTGGATTTTTTTATATTTCTCCTTTTTCTACAGCTTCAAAAAGAAGCTTCGCAGTCTTTTTGTCAAGCCCCTTAACAGATAAAATATCCTCTTTCGTAGCCTCACGGAGTGCCGAAAGCGTCTTGAAATGCGAGAGGATAAGCCTTGCCTTTTTTGGACCTATGCCTTCGATCTTCTGAAGCGAAAGACCCTTTACCCCCGACGAGCGCTTTTGCTTATGATAGCTTATCGCAAAGCGGTGGACCTCGTCCTGAAGCCTTGTGAGCGCCGTCCACAGCTCACGGTAGCTTGCGAGCTTGACCTCGTTTACCTCGGTAACGAGCGATTTGGTGCGGTGATGCGAGTCCTTTTTCAGACCTGCCACCGGCACCGTAATTCCGCGTTCCGAAAGCGCTTTTGCAACGGTATTTCGCTGTGCCTCGCCGCCGTCGGCAATAAAGAGGTCGGGCAAAACAGAAAAGCCTTCTTTTCCCGAAAGATAATCGTCAAGCCGTCTTGAGATAACCTCGTAAAGAGCGGCGGTATCGTCCTTGTTCACCTCTGCCTTAACGGCAAATCGGCGGTAAGCGCTCTTTTGCGGCTTGAAGTCCTCAAAGACCGTCATCGCGCCAACGGTATCACTGCCTGCGGTGTGAGATATGTCGTAAACCTCTATCCTTTTGGGTGCGAAAGAAAGACCTAAAAGCCTCATAAGGTCCTCTGCGGCGCGCTCGCTCTCGCCCCAGCTTTTTTCAAAGCCTATAAGGTATTCCTTTGCCGCTTCCGCCGCGTAGGAAACTATCGTTGCGCCAACGGAGCCTGCCTTTGGCACCGAAACGGGAATATTTTTGTTGAATTTTTCGAATAAAAACGCCTTGAAAAGCTCAATTTCATCAAGCTGCTCCGAAAGGTAAATTCTTTTCGGCGGCTTTGTGGTCGCTCCGTAATAGGCAATAAGTGCCTCGAAAAATAAGCTTCCGTCACCGTCTGCCGCCGAGGGAACAAATGAGGTCGCCGATAGCATAAGACCGTTTCTCACGGGCAAGACCGACACCGCGAGATTTCTTTCGCTCCTTATGACCGCCACGCCGTGAGCGTTTTTATCCTCTTTAAAAATGATGCTCTGGCTTTCCTTTATCTTATTTACAGCTAAAAGCCTGTCGCGGTAAAATGCCGCCTTCTCAAAGTCAAGACGCTCTGCCGCCGACTCCATCTTTTCGGTAAGAAGTGCAACCACCGCATCGGTATCTCCCTTTAAAAATCTCACTGCGTTTTCGATCTGCTCGAGATATTCCTCTTTTGAAACTGCGTTAACGCAGGGCGCGGTGCATCTTCCGAGATGGTGGCAAAGACATGCGCGCTCCTTTTTCGTAACCTTATTGCATTCGGGAAGCAAAAAGGTGCGTCCCGCGCTGTCAAGAAGCGCCTTTGCGGTACCTCTCGTGTAATACGGACCGAAAAATTCTCCCGACGGCTTGTGATTAACTATTTCAAAAACGGGGTATTCGTCCTTTGTGAGACGAATGTAGCAAACTCCCTTATCGTCCCTTAAAAGGACGTTGAATTGCGGCATATGCTCTCTTATCAGGTTTCTTTCGAGCAAAAGCGCCTCAAGCTCGGTTTTCGTTTTCATAACGTCAAACGACTCGACGTGAGAAACAAGAGCGTAGGTTTTTTTGTTATGTGCCTCGATCCTCGTAAAATAGCTTGAAACTCTGTTTTTCAGGTTCTTTGCCTTTCCAACGTAAATGACTTTATCCTCGACGTCCTTCATAATGTAAACGCCGGGGGTAAGAGGCAGATTAACAGCCTTTTCCTTAAGTTTTTCAATTCTCTCGTTTTTCATAATTTAATTATATAACAAAAAGAAAAAATTATCAATATTTTCCTTTAAAACGCCGCAAATATTGACATTTTTTTTTATTATGGTATAATTATTCAGTTAAGATATTATAAAAGGAGTGAAAACGGTGGTAAAAAGAAAGAAAAAAAGTAATATTCCCCAAATTATCTTTGCGGTAACTGCGGGAATTCTGATCGTTGCCGCCGTGCTGTTTTCCGTTCTCTCCGCAGTGAGTGATACGGGCGGAAGCGTTAGCTCCGAGCCGCCTCTGTCGTCCGATATCCCTCCCGTATCGTCGGATATCTCTTACCCCGACGAATCTGAAATAGAAGACCCCGAAATGGGCTCATCCGATCAGGCATCGATAGATTTCGGATCGAGAATTCCGCGTCCCTCAATAAAAAATCCCGAGCCCTACAGCTTCAAGCCCAAATACGCAATAATTTATGAGCCTGCCGCCGACTATATCCACTTTGAAAAGGATATTCACAAGCAGATAGCTCCCGCAAGCACCGCAAAGCTTATCTCGGGCCTCGTTGCCCTCGAATATCTTTCACCCGAAACGGTTATAACCGTCGGCAATGAGAGAAAGCTCGTTGAATGGGATGCGAGCGTTTTGGGACTTTCCATAGGCGACACCTTAACGGTAAAGGAGCTTATAATGGCTCTTATGGTCTCCTCAGGCGGCGACGCGGCATACACCCTTGCCGTTTCGGTTGCCAAGGCGGCGGACGTTGACGGAGTTATAACCGATCCTGCGGCGCAGATAGAGTATTTTATGACTCTTGTAAACGAATACGCCGCCGCAAACGGCTTTGATGACTGTCATTTCGTCACACCCGACGGCTACGATGCCGAGGGTCAGTACGTAACACTTCGTTCACTTGCCCGCATTGCCGCAAAGGCAATGGAGAACGAGACGATGAAGGAAGCAATAACCACAAAAGCTTACACCTTTACCTTCACTACCACAGGCAAGACCAAAACGGCCTACAACACCAATAAGCTTTTGCGTGAAACGAGCAGCTATTATTCTCCCTACGTAACGGGAATAAAGACAGGCACAACCACCGACGCAGGCAACTGCCTTGCGGCAGACGCCTATATAAACGGCAGATATTTCATAATAATAACCATGAAGCAAAGGAGCGACGAATTCCGTTATAAGGATATCCTCACTATGATAGAGCTTTGTAAGGAGCTTCCCGAGGTCGAGATCCCGAATCCTCCCTCGGATAACTCCTCCGATATCCCGTCGGATATCCCGTCCGATCTTCCGTCGGACACCTCTTCGGATATCCCGTCCGATATACCGTCGGATATCCCATCCGATCCTTCTTCGGATATCTCAAGTGAGATAATAAGCAACACCTCAAGCGAGGTAAGCTCCGACACGTCGGGTGAAACGGAAAACGAATCCTCTTTGGCAACGGACGAAAACAACACATCCGTTCCAGCATAACATAAAAAGGAAAGATAATCTATGCCTATTACGGAAATACTCAAACAAAACGCCGAAAAGTTCGAAAGCGACGTCGCTCTCGTTGAGCTTGAACCCGAAAACGGCGTGCGTATTGAAATAAGCTGGGGTGAATTCGAAGCCTCGGCAAATAAATTTGCAAACTATCTTAACTCGAAGGGAATCGTAAAGGGCGATAAGGTCGCTATACTTATGACGAATTCGATAAGATGGCTTATTTGCTATTTCGGTGTGCTTAAAACGGGCGCACTTGCGGTTCCGCTTAACTTCCGTTACGATACGGAGGATATTAAAAACTGCTTGAATATCTCCGAGGCCGACGCTCTCGTTTTCGGAGGCGAGTTCATAGAAAGACTCTTTCCGTTAAAGGAAAAGGTTGCCGCATTGAAAACGGCGGTCTGCACCGACGACCTCAAAACTCCCGATTATGCGATTTCCTTTGCCGATGCCGTTTTGGGCTTTTCGGCGGAATTCAAAAACGTTCCCCTCACCGACGGGGACGATGCCGCCCTTTATTTCACCTCCGGCACCACCGGCTTTCCCAAGGCGATTTTGCACACCCATCTTTCCCTTATGACCGCCTGCATAACCGAAAATAAGCATCACTCGCAAACGAAGGAGGATACCTTCCTCTGTATTCCGCCCCTTTACCATACGGGCGCTATAATGCATTGGTTCGGAAGCTTTCTTGTCGGCGGCAAGGGTGTTTTGTTAAAGGGAATAAAGCCAAAGCAGATAATAAAAGCGGTGTCCGACGAAAGGGCGACCATCGTCTGGCTTTTAGTGCCGTGGGCGCAGGATATACTCGACTCCATCGACAGCGGCGACATTAAAATTGAGGACTACGAGCTTTCACAGTGGCGTCTTATGCACATCGGCGCACAGCCCGTTCCCCCGAGCCTTATCCATCGTTGGCTTATCACCTTTCCTCACCATCAGTACGATACCAACTACGGTCTTTCCGAGTCGATAGGTCCCGGTTGCGTCCACCTCGGAGTTGAAAATACCGACAGGGTAGGCGCTATCGGTGTTCCCGGCTATAACTGGCAGGCAAAGATAGTTCTTCCCGATATGACCGAGGCATCAAGAGGCGTTGCGGGCGAGCTTGCCGTAAAGGGAAACGGCGTAATGAAATGCTATTACAAAAACCCCGAGGCAACCGCCGAATCGTTAAAGGACGGCTGGCTGCTCACGGGCGATATGGCCTATAAGGACGACGACGGCTTCATCTACCTCGTCGATCGCAAAAAGGATCTCATAATAACGGGCGGCGAAAATATCTTCC
>JAZQKU010000010.1:0-28068 GCA_045542315.1 Eubacteriales bacterium
ACTTTGCGTGCCGTCTGTTCTCACAGCATAAACAGTGAAGTTGTTTATGTAATAAACCCAACCGTCAAATACGTTGATATGAGTTGAGCCTGCGGGCGCAATGAGCATTTTGGAGCTGCCGTCTGTCTTTTGCTTGTAAACCTCACCGGTGTTGGTTGTATAATAAATGTAGTCGCCCTGAATAGCGGCAACACCGCCGTTCATAAGGTTGTTTCCGGAGTTTCCTTTTGAATTACTGTCAGAAGGAACAGAGGGCTGATAGTCAACTATTATTTCGTAGCTCTTTGTGGTTCCGTCGGTCGCGGTAACGATTATAGAGATTACGTTTTGTCCTGCTGTGAAGTTTAAATTGCCGAGTATTTTTACTTTTGAAGTTTGCGTTTCGGGAATAGCAACAATATCGAGACTTTCGATTTCGTCCATAACAGTCATATTATAGCTTGTGACCGTCTTGTTGAATTCGGGATAAAAGCTGTATTTTTCAACGGAAATAAGCGAGAGATAATTGCTTGACGTAACGCTTGTCTGGCTTGTGAGCTTATTGTTGATCAATACCGCTGAAATAATAAGAAGGGCAAGTGTAACAGCTGCGGCTGAAATCGATATAATATTATAAATGACGTTTTGTGAAAGCTTTTTCATTTTTACCGCCCAAAATAGTTGATACAATTATTATACAATAAAATACGACTGTAGTCAACTGATAATTTTTTGATAATTTTACCTTAAACTATAAAAAAGATATAGACAAAAGTAATATATGTGTGGTAAAATATATTATAAATGTTATGATTATGAGAGGTGAAATTGAATGGACGCAGGCAACAGTAGTGGTACTATTCCCCGAAGTAGCAGTATAAATAAAATAGCTTGCAGCTGCGTTTATTCAATTAACCGCAGAAATATTTTGTTTGCATAACCGCACAACAGGGAAAAGGTACCATACGAATTCTAACCATTTGAACTTCAGGGAGGAATAAGGTATGGAAAAGACCTTTGAAACAGTTAAAGAATTATTAGAAAAAAAGAGCTTCGGTAAAATAAAGAATATCGTGATTGAGATGAATCCTGCGGATATTTCACAGCTGTTTGATGAAATAACGGAGGATGAATGTCTTTTGGTTTTCAGACTTTTGCCCAAGGAGCTTGCGGCAGAAAGCTTCGTTTATTTTGACAGTGATATTCAGGAAAGATTGATCAATGATTTTTCCGATAAAAATCTTAAGGAAATGTTTGATGAGTTATTTCTTGACGATACTGTCGATATTATCGAGGAAATGCCCGCAAACGTTGCTACCCGTATTCTCAACAACTGCGGTGACCCCGTAAGAAGAAAGATGATCAACGAGATACTCAAATATCCCGAGGATACTGCGGGAAGCATAATGACCGTTGAGTATGTAAGACTTAAAAAAAGTATGACGGTCAAGGATGCGTTTGATACCATTCGTAAGACCGGCGTTGATAAGGAAACTATCTACACCTGTTACGTAACCGACGAGAACCGTCACCTCGAGGGCATCGTTTCTGTTAAGGCGCTGTTGCTTGCACAGTACGAGGATAAAATCGAGGATGTAATGGAAACGAATATCAAATACGTTTACACTACGGACGATAAGGAAGACGTTGGTAAGAGCTTCAATAAATACGACTTTTTGGCGTTACCTGTTGTTGATAAAGAAAAAAGACTTCTCGGTATCGTCACGGTTGATGACGCTATCGACGTTATACAGGAAGAGGCCAGTGAAGACATCGCGAAGATGGCAGCGGTCACACCGAGTGAAACCTCATACTTCAAGGAATCGGTTTTCTCACACGCCAAAAACAGAATATTCTGGTTGCTTGTTCTTATGCTTTCCTCGGCGCTTACCGGAGTATTTATTACACAGTATGAAGAGGCGTTTGCCGCATTCCCCGTGCTTATATCGTTTTTGCCGATGCTTATGAATACCGGCGGTAACTGCGGTGCACAAAGCTCATCACTGATCATACGAGGCCTTGCGATCGACGAGATCCACCCGAAGGACTTTTTTAAGGCACTTTTCAAAGAAATAAGAATCGGCCTTCTTGTCAGCGTAGTGCTTGTCGCGGTTAATACTGCCAGAGTTCTTATCTTCTATCCCGACTCATTCGGTATTGCTATGGTTTTGGCGATTTCTCTTACATTTGTTGTAGTTGCGGCAAAGATACTCGGATGCTGCTTGCCTATGCTTGCAAAGAAATTAAAGCTTGACCCCGCAATTATGGCGTCCCCTTTGATTACAACTATAGTTGACTGCTGTGCCGTTTTGGTTTACTTCAACATAGCAGTTGCAATATTGAAAATTTGAATATACAATAAAAAAACTCGACTTGATTCAAGTCGAGTTTTTTTATTGTTATTTGATTTAAATCAGATGAAAAGTCCGAATACCAACGCAAGAAGCATTGAACCTATAACGGGGATTATGCAAGAGGTTACACAAATATCAAGGTAAGATTCCTTGTGGGTGCAGTTTGAAACGGCAAGAAGGGTAAGAACCGCGCCGTTGTGGGGAAGGGTGTCAAGACCGCCCGAAGAAAGAGATGCGATTCTGTGCAAATATTCGGGATTAAGACCGATCTCGGTGGCTTTCTCGAGATACTGAGGTGCAAGAGCCTCAAGAGCTATTGACATACCGCCCGATGCGGAGCCTGTTGCACCTGCAAGAACGTTAACTGCAACAGCCTCGGAGAAAAGTATTGAGCCGGGCATATTGAGCATTGCGGTCTTGAGAAGTCCAAAGCCTGCAACGTTTTTAACAACAGAACCGAATCCGACTGCGCAAGCAGTGTTCATAATTGCTGTAAGCGAGCCGTTTGCGCCGTCGCTTATTGCGGGAAGCAATACCTTGAACTGCTTGATATTCATAAGGCAAGCAACTAATATACCTGCAAGAAGAGCTATAACGATTGATTCACTTGCGGTGAATTCATATACGCCTGCATTCTTCATGATTTTGGGGAATACGTTGAGCATTAAAACAACAACAATAAGCGGAATAAGACCGCTGAGCCAATGCCACTTGGGAAGCTCTCCCTGATTAACTGAGTTATCAACGAATTTGGGATCTTCTTCAAAATGAAGGCCCTTCTTACGGGCGTTTCTTACACGCCATTCAAGATAGATGTAACCGGGTACACCGATTATGATTATTGCAATAATACTCATAAGAGGCGCAGCCATTGCATCAGTTCCGTAATACTCGGTGGGGATGATGTTTTGAATTTGAGGAGTTCCGGGAACTGCAGTCATGGTAATTCCGAAAGCGCCGAATGCAATAGCGCCGGGAAGAAGTGTTCTGGGAAGATCGGCGGCTCTGTAGATTGCATATCCCATGGGATAAATGACGAATACAACAACGAAAAGTGAAATGCCGCCGTAAGTCATAAGAAGGCAGGGAATAACTACTGCCGCAACAGCAAACTTGGGACCGATAAGTGAAACGATCTTATTTGCAAGCGAGCGAGCGGATCCTGTCATATCCATTATCTTTCCGTAAACAGCGCCGAGAAAGAATGCGGGGAACCAAGAAATTATGTACTCCGCAGTACCCTTGATATAGTCGCCCATATAGGCGTCCAAAATGTTTACTCCGCCGAGGATTGCAACGATTACTGCGCAAAAAGGTGCAACCCAAACGATGGAATTGCCTTTATATGCAAGAAAGATCAACATACAAAGGCCGATGATAATGCCAATCAGTGAAACGATTTCCATTTAATGTCCTCCATTTATATAATATTTGTATAGCGTATATAATTATATTATATTATGCAAAAATTGTCAATAATTTGTAAATTATAAAATTAAAAAGGCTGCAGAATTTTCTGCAACCTTTTTTAAATTTAGTATTTTTCTCTTACAACGTAGCCGGTGTGGAGGATATCGTGAGCCTTGTGGCTTCCGGGCTTCTCGAAATATTCCTCGTAAATTCTCTTTACGTCGGGATTTTCGTGAGACTTTCTTACGGGAAGCTGCTCATCATCTTTATAAAGACCTGCGGCTCTGATAGCTCGGATATCGTTGAAGTTTCTTACAACTGCGGGAACGATGGGCTGACCGCCGCCGTTTACGCAACCTCCGGGACAAGCCATGATCTCGATGAAGTCGTATTCCTTCTCGCCGTTCTTTACCATATTAAGGAGTGACTTCGCGTTTGCAAGGCCGGAGGCTACAGCAACTCTTACCTTTGTTCCGTTGAGGTCATAGGTGGCTTCCTTGATGCCCTCAACGCCTCTTACGTCAGCAAATCCAAGCTTCTCGAGAGGCTTGCCGGTAACGATTTCTGCAACAGTACGAAGTGCTGCTTCCATAACTCCGCCGGTAGCACCGAATATTGTGCCTGCGCCTGAACCGAGACCAAAAGGAGCGTCGTATTCGCCCTCGGGAATCGAATTGAAGTCGATACCTGCCTTGCGGATCATTCTTGCAAGCTCTCTTACGGTAAGAGAAACGTCAATATCGGGGAGACCTTCTACTGCAGTGTGATCGGTTCTTGATGCTTCGAATTTCTTTGCGGTACAGGGCATAATGCTTACAACGAAGATATCCTTGGGATCTATTCCCATCTTCTCAGCGTAGTAGGTCTTTGCTACCGCGCCGAACATTCCCTGAGGCGATTTGCAGGAGGAAATATTGGGAATCAACTCGGGGAAGTAGTGCTCTGCAAACTTAACCCAACCGGGCGAGCAGGAGGTGATAAGGGGAAGATTCTCGCCGCTCTTGAATCTTTCAAGAAATTCAGTACCTTCCTCCATAATGGTAAGGTCGGCGGTGAAATTGGTATCAAATACCTTGTCAAAGCCAAGCATTCTGAGAGAGGTAACGAGCTTGCCGGTAACGATAGAACCCATGGGATATCCGAATTCCTCGCCGAGACCGACTCTTACTGCGGGTGCAGTCTGAACGATAACGTGCTTGGAGGGATCGTTAATTGCTTCAAATACCTTATCGGTATCGTCTCTTTCGCGGAGTGCACCGGTGGGGCAAACTGCAATACACTGACCGCAGTTTACGCAAGCAACGTCGTCAAGATCCGATTCAAATGCACAGCCGATATGAGTTTTGAAGCCTCTTTCGTTTGCACCTATAACCGATACTGCCTGAACTTTACCGCAAGCTGCAACGCAACGGCGGCAGAGAATGCACTTGCCGTTATCTCTGATCATATGAATTGCGGTATTATCGACAGTTTCGTCGGACATTTCGCCGTCATAAACGTGCTCGTCGTCAATTCCGTATTCGTGGCAGAGCTTCTGGAGCTCGCAGCTGCCGGAGCGAACGCAGGAGAGACATTTTTTGTTGTGAGCGGAAAGAATGAGCTCGAGAGTGGTTTTTCTTGATTTGATAACTGCGGGACTGTTGGTAACTACCTCCATTCCCTCGTTAACGGGATAAACGCAGGAAGCAACGAGAGTTCTTGCTCCCTTGACTTCAACTACGCAAATACGGCAAGCGCCGATTTCATTGATATCCTTGAGATAGCAAAGAGTGGGAATGTCTATACCAACGTATTTTGCGGCCTGGAGAATAGTGCTTCCCTTCGGAACGGAATAATCCACGCCATTTATCTTTATATTTACCATATCCATCTTTCCTATCCTCCTTACTTCTTAATGATTGCGCCGAACTTGCATTTCTCGATGCAAGCACCGCATTTGATACATTTGGATTTGTCGATAACGTGAGGAGTCTTAACTGCTCCTGAAATAGCGCCAACGGGGCAAACTCTTGCGCAAGCGGTGCAACCCTTACATTTATCTGCAACGATTTCGTAAGAAAGAAGTGATTTACATACGCCTGCGGGACAACGTTTTTCAACTACGTGAGCAATGTATTCATCGCGGAAGTAACGGAGAGTTGAAAGAACGGGGTTGGGAGCAGTCTGTCCGAGACCGCAGAGAGAATTTGCCTTGATATAGTGGCAAAGGTTTTCCATCTTGTCAAGGTCTTCGAGTGTTGCCTGACCCTTGGTAACCTTTTCAAGCATTTCGTAAAGACGCTTTGTGCCGATACGGCAGGGAGTACATTTTCCGCAGGATTCATCAACAGTAAATACAAGGAAGAATTTAGCGATGTCAACCATACAGTTGTCCTCGTCCATTACGATAAGACCGCCGGAGCCCATCATAGAGCCGATAGCAATAAGGTTATCGTAGTCGATCGGTACGTCAAGGTGCTCTGCGGGGATACAGCCGCCGGAAGGTCCGCCGGTCTGGGCAGCCTTGAACTTTTTGCCCTTCGGGATACCGCCGCCGATTTCTTCGATAATTGTACGGAGTGTGGTGCCCATAGGTACCTCAACGAGGCCGGTGTTATTGATCTTGCCGCCCAAAGCAAATACCTTGGTGCCCTTGCTCTTTTCGGTACCCATAGAAGCAAACCACTCGGGACCGTTAAGGATTATCTGGGTTATATTTGCATAGGTCTCAACGTTGTTGAGAATTGTGGGCTTGCCGAAAAGTCCTTTTACCGCGGGGAAGGGGGGACGGGGTCTGGGCTCGCCTCTGTGACCTTCGATGGAAACCATAAGAGCGGTTTCCTCGCCGCAAACGAATGCGCCTGCACCGAGACGTATCTCAAGATCAAAAGAAAAATCGGTTCCAAAGATGTTTTTGCCCAAAAGGCCGTATTCCTTGGCCTGGTCAATAGCTATCTGTAAGCGTTTAACCGCGATGGGATACTCTGCTCTTATGTAGATGTAACCCTGATCGGAGCCGATTGCATAAGCAGCGATCGCCATAGCCTCGATAACTGCGTGGGGGTCACCCTCAAGCACGGAACGGTCCATGAATGCGCCGGGGTCGCCTTCGTCGGCGTTACAGCAAACGTATTTCTTATCGCTTACAGATTTGCTTGCAAATTCCCATTTCTTGCCGGTGGGGAAGCCTGCGCCGCCTCTGCCGCGAAGTCCCGATGCGGTTATCGTTGCGATAACGTCCTGGGGAGTCATTTCGGTAAGGACCTTGCCAAGTGCCTTGTATCCGTCGAGTGCGATGTATTCGTCGATCTCTTCGGGATTGATAACACCGCAGTTGCGGAGTGCAACACGCTTTTGCTTTTTGTAGAAAGAGGTCTCGGAAAGAGAATATACAATATCTTCAACCTGCTTTGCTTCGCCTGCTACACCGGTATCCTTATAAACAAGTCTTTCAACGGGACGACCCTTTAAAAGATGCTCCGAAACGATTTCGGGGATATCTTCCTCTTTTACGAGGCTGTAGAAGGTGCCGTCGGGGTAAACGATCATTATCGGGCCGAGTGCGCAAAGACCGAAGCAACCGGTCTGAACGACCTTAATTTCTTCTTCAAGGCCGTTTTTCTTGATTTCTTCCTCTAGCTTGCTTCTGAGGGCGGGGCTTCCGGAGGACGTACATCCGGTACCGCCGCACACAAGAACGTGTGAACGTATCATTTTAATTCCTCCATATTTTAAGCTTTGTAGCTTCCGATTGTGTATTCGGTAACTACCTTACCGCCTTTAATGTGCTCATTGATAACTCTTTTTGCCTTGTCCGCATCCATTTTAACGTAGGTGACCTTTTCCTTGCCCTTTTCGAAAACTTCAACAACAGGCTCGTACTGACAAATGCCGATGCAACCCGTCTGGGTTACTGTAACGGTATCAGCAAGGTCAAGTGCGTGTACCTCTTCGGTGATTGCATTGAGTACGGGACGTGCTCCTGCAGCAATACCGCAGGTTGCCATACCGACGACAACGCGGACAGTGTTGTCATCAGCTTCTCTGATGGCGATTTTGCCTTTCATTCTTTCTCTGATTGCCTCGAGATCTGCTAGGCTCTTCATTTAAAATATACCTCCGTAAATTTAAATAATTTTCAAAATTTATAATATAGGCTTCAAGCCGTATATTGTTCGTTTAAATATTCTCTTATCCAATCAAGCACCTCGAATGAATCGAGAGGAACCTCTCCGAGAATATTCTTAAGCTCCGCTGTAGAAAGCGTTACTTCTTTCGTGGGGGTTTTGTGAGTAAAACTGAAATTTATATCGGGGCTGCCCTGAATCAACACGATCAAACTGTCGACGATATCTCCCAAAGGAGTAAAGTCGATACTTTTGGTATTGAAGGTAGCATAAACAGTGGTACCGGAATTATCGGGATATTCTTCCTTGCATCTTGAAATAATATTGAAGCTGCCGCCGGCCTGCTCACTTGCAAGCTTTAAAAGAGGTATACCCATGCCGACCTTTCTGGTTGTACGGGTGGTGTAAAACGGATTTGTGACCGAATTCAACGTTTCGCTTGTCATACCGTGACCGTCGTCTGTTATTTCAAGTGTCAAAATTCCGTTTTCGTTTTCGTTTAATGAGATCGAAATATTTTTGGCATCTGCCTTAACGGAATTTTTGGTTATATCAAGAATGTTAAGTGAAAGCTCTTTCATTATAATATAAGAGAAGAGAAGAAGAGCTCGCGCATTTCGTCTTCGCTTCCGCTTGCCTCCCTGATAAGTGTCAGTCTGTTAACTGCTTCATTTATATCCCAAAGATGATGTGCGTCGGAATTATAAACGAATTTTGCGTCTTCAAGACCGTGGCTTGCTATTGCATCTTCTTTATTTGCTCTGTCATTTAGCTCAATGACCTTAAAACCGTATTCCTTCGGAATGTCACCGAGGATTGCCGCCATGCCGTTTGATTGCCTGTCGATGTGAGCAGGCAACGTAAGGCCGCCGTGATTTTTAGCTTCGGAAATGACATCTGAAACCGAAAGCGAGGTTGCGGTTATTAAAAGATTTTCTTCATTGAAAACAATATTGTCTTCCGAATCTACCGCAAACTGGTTTCCGAAGATCTCGGGGTTGTTTTTGATCTGCATCAAATGTGATTTGATCAATTTACCGAATACCAGAGCCTTTTCAAGCTCCTTAAATAACACGACAAGGTGAATATCCTCCGAGGTGGTCACCTCTATCCCGGCTATCGGAACGATTCCGAAGGCTCTTGCGCATTCAAAAAATGCGGGAAGATTGTCGGTTGAATTATGATCGGTAATTGCTAAAAAATCAAGACCGTTCAAATGTGCCATACCAACAATGTTTGCCGGTGTCATATCGTCGTCGGCGCAGGGAGAAAGACAGGAATGAATGTGAAGATCGTAAGCCGGTCTTAGCGGATTTATCATTGTTTCAATAAAGCGGTAAGTCTTGAACAGATTTCAAATGAAGAAAGAGACGACTGGAAAACGTTGATTTCCTTTTCCTTTGCGATATTTGCGAATTCCTCCGAATAGTCGGAGCCTTCCGCAATGATAACGCAAGCGGTATCGGCAAGCGATGCAACTGCAAGAACGTTGACGTTAGTCATTATCGTTACCCAGGCATCACCTGAACTTGCTCTGCCCATAACCCAACTGAGCAGGTCACCGACGTATCCGCCGGTGATAACTCGGTCCGGGTCGGAAAGGTTTACGGTTTTCAAATCAAGATTTTCCAAAATATCTTTTACAGTCATTTGTTGTTCTCTTTCCGCTTTTGCTTGATAAATTCGTCTTTATAATTCATTATACAGTCTTCTTCATACGCCTCTCCCGAAACAACGTCCTCGGCAAGAGCTCTGCAAGAGGGAGCACCGCAGGAACCGCAGTCAAGATCGGGAAAACGGGAGCAAATAAGCTGAATGTTTGCCATTTTTTGTATGGCCGATGCAAAATTATCGTCGAGCTTTGTAATAGGATTATATGAAAGCTCGTTATTCCAAAGTATTTCTTTGGGGATTTCGCCGTCGGCGTTATCTGAACCGATAGATGTTATACGGTTTTGTGAAACGGGGAGATAGCGTTTTAAGCTTTGAAGCCGCGCCTTTGATATATAAGGATTAACTATATTAAGTGCGCCACCGACGCAACCTCCGTTACAGGCGTTCAATTCGATGAAATCAAGATGCTGTATATTTTCATTCTCGATTTCGTCAAGCACCTTAATAACGTTCTCAATACCGTCAGCCGCAAGATAACGGTCGTTGAAAAGGGAAGTGGCTTCGCCTCCGGACCCTGCCCAACCGACACCGATAAGACCTGTTTTTGAAAGAGGCTTCGGATCGGTTATCTTATTCATTGCGGGAATCAGCTTGAAGCAGACGTCGCGCATTGAAAGTGCTCCGTCAACCTCTGATCTGTCAAGACCGATAGGGTTTTTTATGTAGCTTACCTTTGCGGGACATGGAGAAATGAAAAATACTCCGATATCCTCATATTTAAGATCGGGGTGAGCCTTGAGGGTACTTTCCTTTGCCAGCTTTGCCGCAAGCTCTATGGGCGGCAAAAGGGGAATAACGTTTTTGCAAAGAGAAGGAAATCTTACTGCAATTATGCGCACCACCGCAGGACATGCGGAACTGATAACAGGCTTTGTGATATCCTCACGCTTCAAGTAATTTCGAGTGTATTCCGAAACAAGCTCTGCAGCGGCGGCTACCTCAAATACGTCATCAAATCCGATCTCAAGAAGACCGTTCAAAACAATATCGAGGTCATCGAGATTTTCAAACTGACCGTACAGCGTGGGTGCGGGAAGTGCAATCTTCCATTTATAGTTATCTATGACGGAAAAATCGTCAAAGGTTGCCTTTTTAGCCTTGTTGGGACAAACGCGAATGCATTCTCCGCAGTCAATGCAAAGCTCGGATTTGATAACTGCATGACCGTCGCGGATCCTGATAGCCTCAGTAGGGCATCTCTTAAGGCACGTTGTACATCCTTTGCATTTCTCTTTCACAAGAGAAACCGAATGCGAAACTGACATAAAAGTCCCTCCTAACAAAATAAAGTTACAACATAACTTCCATAGTTACGGTTGTTCCTTTGCCGACGGTTGAATCTATCTCCATTTTATCGGTGTACTTTTTCATATTGGGAAGACCCATACCGGCACCGAAACCGAGAGAACGGACGTTGTCTTTTGCGGTTGAAAATCCTTCCTGCATTGCAAGCTCTATGTTTTCAATACCGGGACCTACGTCGGTAAGAACGATTTTAACTCTGTCACTGTAAACGTAAACGTCGGCTGTTCCTCCGTTTGCGTGTATGACCATATTGATTTCGCCTTCATACATTGCGATAGAAACGCGGCGTATAACCTCGGGATCAAGATGAAGCTGACGAAGCATCTTTTTGACTGCAACCGAAGCTTCTCCCGCAGAGGTAAAGTTTTCGCCGTCAACAATATAGTGAAACTTTACTATTTCGCTCATCGCTTTGTATCACCGCCGTGAAGACCGTTCATATAAAGCTTTCCGCAAGCCTGATACATACGCTCCTCGGTAGTGAGAATGGAAATGCCAGCCTCGTCGGCAAGAGCAAGTATTTCGTTTGAAGGAATCTTTCCTCTCACGAAAACGATACAACGCATATCCATCATTTCGGCAGTTCTCACAACCTGTGGGTTGACAAGACCTGTGAGCAATACGGCCTGATCTTTGACAAAAGCGAGAACGTCGCTCATCATATCGGAACCGCAGGCAGAATTGACCTCGTTGCCGAGTTTGTCCTCTCCGCAAAGAACTTTGGCATTGAGAAGTTCAGCTATTACACCAATTTTCATATAATACTCACCATATTTCAAAATGTGGTATAGGGTATTACTCAGTTGTATTTTTTAAGGATATCTTCAACGTCGTTTGCGGTAAGCTTGCCGTAAACGTCGTCGTTAACGGTAAGAACGGGCGCAAGACCGCAGCAACCAATGCAGCGGGTTGCATCAAGTGAGAACTTGCCGTCAGAGGTAATGCTTCCGTTACCGATGCCCAAAAGCTCCGAGAATTTATCGAATACTTCCTGAGCACCCTTAACATAGCAAGCGGTACCGAGACAGATAGCGACTCTGTACTCTCCCTTGGGCTGAATGGAGAAAAGGGAATAGAAGCTTACAACTCCGTAGATCTCCTCGAGAGGAAGGTCAAGACCGTCAGCAACCATCTGCTGTACCTCCAAAGGAAGATAGCCGTAAACCTCCTGGACTTTTTTGAGAACCTGAACGAGTGCACCGGGAACATTTTTGTATTCCGCAATTATGGCATCAAGCTCTGCATGCTTCTCGGGTGAATCAACGAAGGGGACGATTTGCAACTTGTTTTTCAATTCAGTTGCCTCCTTATGTTATAAAATTTGCTATAACAGCATATCAAATATATTATAACACTTATATACTAAAAAGTCTATACTAATTTTGTTTTTTAATATAAATTTTTTTGGAATTTTAAAGAAAAAAATCCTCTCCGAAATTATCGGAGAGGATAGATATTTAAGTTGAATTTTAAAAGATAACTAGATTTCCTTGGTGAAGACCTCCTATTGAGTTATAAGCGGAAACCACCGTCTGAATGCTGCATTGGACTCACCCTTTCGAATTATTGAAAGAATTGAACTGTGCATTGGACTCACCTCTTAAAATCACGCGACAGAATCAAAAGCTTTGCCGGGACAGTTGCATCATTTTCAGTTCTTTGGACTCATTCCCTTCATCTTGTTGTCTATATTATAACAAAATAATTAAAGCTTGTCAATAGTATTTTGTGAAAAAAATAAAAAAAATTAACAAAATTATTTTGGCATAAAATCTGACGTCCGATAATACCATTAAATAAAAAATGCAAGAGGTGCTTTGAATTGGAATTACGCTATGAGAATTATTTGCTTGGTGAGGAAGTTTATGATTGGAACACAGAAAAAACTTTTGACGGCGATATAGTTATCGCAGATTATCTCGGAGATGCATTAAGGATATTGAAAACGGAATGTACACCAAAAATTATTTCAAAAAGAAAATCCGAGGGTAAAATCATATTGGACTGTGCTGCAGAAATCCGAATTTGGTACTGGTCAGAGGAAGGCAAAGTTTCCGTTATTTGCAAAAGTGAAAGCTTTGCTGAGGAAATAAATGCAAAATGTATAAGTGATTCGTTCTACACGGGAACAACGATCTGTTGTAACTATGCCAATGGGCAGATTATCAACTCGAGAAAGCTGTCGTTCAAGGCTGTGGTTGCTCTGTCTGCGCGCTGTTACAGCAAGAAGGAAAGAAAGCTTTTGTTTCCCGAAAATATCGCATCGATGGAATATGCTAAAAAGAATATTTCCGTTTCCAATCTGTCTGCCGCGACTGAAAAAAGCATTGTTGTTTCGGACGTAATTGAAATAATGCAGGGTAAAGGTGAAATTAAGGAAATCGTCAAATCGAGCGCTGTCATATACACCGGAGATCTGAAATCCATAAATAATAAAATTATCACAAGAGGCCACGCCGAAACCAAAATAATTTACATTACTCCGGAAAATAAGCTCGAATGCGTTATGGCGGAAATTCCGTTTACCCAGATAATTGATATTGACGGAATGGATGAGGAATGCGTTGCAGACCTTCGATACATTGTCAACGCCGTTACAGTTTCACCGAAAGCTGACGAAAACGGTGAAATGAGGCAGATAACAGCTGAAATTGACATCACTGCCGTTGCCCGAGGTTATAAGAATATTGAATATCAAATTGCTTCCGACGCCTATTCGCTTTGTCATAATTACAAGGTCTTATCTGAAAATCTCCGCTATGAGAGCTTTGCGGGACGGTTTAGCAGTGCGGCCTCAAATAAGGAAACGGTTGAATTTTCCGATTCTGTTCTTGCGGTTACCGACGTTTCTGCAACAGGTACGGTAATAAACGTATCGCGTGACGGTGACAAAATCAATGTAAACTGCGGAATTAACTGCAACGTATTGGCGGTAAACAAATCAAAGGAGCCGGTTTCGCTCACAAGACGGTTTGAAACAACTGTAACGGTAGTTTCGAATTTTGAAGCGGAAAATATGAGAATGGAGCCGGAGGTAAAGCTGCCTTCTGTAAGCTATTCGATATCGGGTGACAACAGAATAGACGTAAAATACGAAATCTCTCTTGATTGTCTTATTTTCTCAGAGTGTGCCGCAAAAGCGGTTTCCTTCATTGAAGTTGATGAAAATACCAGAGTAGAGAGGAAAAACAAATCTCCGCTCGTGATTTATTTTGCAAAAAAGGGTGACGATCTGTTTGAAATTGCAAAAGCATACAGAACCTCGAAAAACGCTATAATAGATGCAAACTCACTTACCGAGGAAATTTTGAGCGAAAATAAAACAATTATCATTCCTATAATGAAAATATGAGGTGAAGAGAGATGGAAAATATATATAAAGACATTGCAACAAGAACAAACGGCGATATTTATATCGGCATAGTCGGTCCCGTAAGAACCGGAAAATCAACGTTTATCAAGAAATTTATGGAGTCGCTGGTGTTACCCAATATTGAAGACGGATATTCAAAAGCGCGTGCGGTCGACGAGCTTCCGCAAAGTGCCGCAGGCAGAACGATAATGACTACCGAGCCGAAGTTTGTTCCAAATGAAGCAGTGGAGATAGAGCTCGGCGAGAATGCAAAAATGAAGGTAAGGATGATAGACTGCGTGGGATACATAGTACCAAGCTCGCTCGGTTACATTGAAAACGAGGTTCCGAGAATGGTAAGAACGCCGTGGTTTGAAGAAGAAATCCCGTTTAATATGGCGGCGGAGATAGGCACGCAAAAGGTAATAAACGAGCATTCAACGATCGGTATCGTCATAACGACAGACGGGTCTATCGGAGAACTTCCGCGAAATGAGTATATCGAAGCCGAAAAGAGGGTTATTTCCGAGCTTAAAGCGATAAATAAACCGTTTATCGTCGTTATGAACACGGTTGATCCGTTGAACGAGGAAACCGTTTCACTTTGCAAGCAGCTTCAAAATGAATATAATACACGTGTAATACCTTTAAACTGCCTTAATCTCAATGAAGAAACGATAAAATATCTCCTTCAAAGCGTGCTGTTTGAGTTTCCTATAAACGAGATATCTATAAATATGCCCTCGTGGATAAACAGTCTCGAAAACGGACATTGGCTTAAGCAAAGCATCTTTGAAAGCGTGCTTTCAGGTAGCTCGAATGTATGTAAAGTTTGCGAACTTAATATATTAAAAAACGCAATTTCGGAAAACGAATACGTTGTTAAAACCGAAATTGAGTCTGCCGACCTCGGAACTGGTAATATCGTTCTGGGAATTACGGTTAAAAACGAGCTGTTTTACGATATAATCAGAGATATAACGGGAATTGAGATATTCGACGATGCAGACCTCTTTTCAAAGCTGCTTGAGCTGTCGCAAGCAAAAAGAAAGTTTGATAAGGTGGCGGCAGCGCTCGACAGTGCGATGGAAAGCGGATACGGAATCGTTATGCCTTCAATGGAGGAACTTACGCTTGAAGAGCCCGAGATGGTAAGACAGGGCGGCAGATACGGTGTAAAGCTCAAGGCATCTGCGCCATCGGTTCATATGATAAGGGCAGACATCGAAACAGAGGTAAGCCCCATCGTGGGAAGTGAGCGACAGTCGGAGGATCTTGTAAGATACCTGCTTAACGAGTTTGAGGAAGACCCGAAAAAGATCTGGCAGTCAAATATCTTCGGAAAGTCGCTTCACGAGCTTGTAAACGAGGGCTTGCATACAAAGCTTGAAAAAATGCCCGACGATGCGAGAGAAAAAATTCAGGAAACTCTCGAACGTATAATAAACGAGGGCAGCGGCGGACTTATTTGCATTATTCTCTGAAAAAAAGGTCGGAAGATATACTTCCGACCTTTTTCTAACAGTGAGATACTATTGCCACCGCTCCTGCGAGTATTCCGAGATTGTCTTTATAAATTTCGTCAAACTGTAAAAGCGGTAACGGATTTATTCCAAAGCCTGCTTCTATTGTGTAACCGGGACGGTTATATTTCTTTATAAACCAGTCTTTGTATCCCGCATTTCCCGATGCAATAGGAGTTTCTTCATAGCTGTAACCGCTTTGCTCGGAGAAGAACCGTGCGATCTCTTCCGAAAATTCGGGCAAATAGTCTGCATATTTCCAATAGATCGTCTTTCCTTGAGTGTGGTATGACAGAGTAAGCAGAAAGTTATTACGTAAAGTCAGGCTGTAAACGGCTCTGCTTTCGGGCGCGGAAAGCGGATAATCGCCAACGAAATCCCTTGGTGCGGGAGAGGTAAAGCCCTGCTCATATTTAATCTTTTTTGCAATTTCCCAGCCGGCAGGATAATTCAAATTAAGATCTGTTCCGGAAATGTTTGCCTTCCAGCCGGAAGGAAAGGGAAGCCTTGGGTAGTTAAGATCTTCTGCAGACGCGTAAATAGGTGACGTGTCGGGAATCGCTCCCGTCACGAGATCAACTCCGTCGGGGTTCACAAGCGGCAGTACCGTAAGTGCGGTGTTGTCAAAAAGCTTTTTAGCATCGTATGCTCCGATTTTGCCGTTTTTCGAGATCGCTTTGGCGTAATTTTCGGTAAAACGGAGCAAAAGCGGAGTGGTGATCCATTCGTTTGCGTGATGCGATGCATTTACCATAAGCTGATTTTTACCGTTGCCTATTTGAATGCCGTTTAAGCTTCTCCCCAAAACACTCCTACCGTATGAGAATCTGTTAAGAAACGGGTATCTTGCCGCAAGCCCCTCCGATATCAGATTAGTAAGCAGATTTGTATAGCTTATCTCTGACGTAGCAAGAGTTACGTTAAGGGGCACTATTACCTTGAGTCCGTCATTTGCGGCGGGCTTGCTCAAATCAACACCGGGATTTGCCGTTTTTATAAGTTCTGTTGTCGAATTGTATGTTTTTGCAAGTGAATCGGCGGTCTCGCCCTTTCGCAGAGTGACAGCAACGTATCCGCTGATGTACTTTTTCAGCTTGTTAAAGGTAAGATTGCCCATTATTCCGTCGGCAACAAGACCGTTTTTTCTTTGAAATCCCTTAAGCGCTTCTTGAGTTACCGGACCGAAGATTCCGTCAATTTGGCTTTCAAATTCACCGCTTCTTTTAAGTGCAAGCTGCAACATTTCAACGTAAGGACCCGTGTCTCCGATTTTTAAAATTATCATTTTATCACCTCTTAATGCTATTTTATGCTATATACGAGGAAAGTGATAAAAATAAACCCTCCGGTGAAATGAATCACAGGAGGGTTTATAGCCGTCTCGAAATTTAGTATTTAATTAAACAGTTGGAACAACGTAGATATCATTACTTATTACATCATTTGTAAAGTAATGAAAGGCATACTTGCAGCTGTTTGTTTCAAAATCATATTGGAAAACAATGGCGTGGGTTTCTCCGCCCCAATTTACAACTCTGCAAATTATGTAAATTTCATTATCAAAGATTTCAACTGCATCAAACAAATACGAAAGACTCGATTCTCCGTTATGAATTTCTACTTTTTCAAGCTCATCAAACATTTTTGCAAAAGCTTTGCTGGTTTGTTTTGCCTGCTTTACATTAAAAACTTTTTGATTTTCTCCTTTAGAAAAATAAATGGCATGAGCATCTGCAATTTCTTTTGTAACGCTAAACGGATAATCACGGTTTTCTGCAGTGAATTCGGTTGCATTTTGTGTTTCTAAATCGTATTCCACGGTTTTTACACGGTCCGTGATAACAATTTTACCATCAAAATAAAAACCGCTATCTGTTGGATATTTTATTAAAGAATGGTCATTGTTATCTTGTCTGTAATGTTTGTCTGATCCTTCACCTATGCAAAATTCACCGCTATAACAAATGTTTATCGCCATATCGGTAACGTTCACAGATGCTATACACCATATCCGAGAGCCGTTTTCGTTTTTTCCGTGCTTTGTAAAGCTAAACCATACGGTGTCAGCGCTTACGGCATAAACCTCATTAAGGAATCCGTCGTATTTACTGTCAGCAAGAAGTTCATCGAAATCAATAACTACATCATCTAATATCAACTTATTATAACGTACATACGGAACTTTTTTGGTTGTTTCCGTTTCAAACGAATCAAACAAACGATTGATTTCTTGGCGTGAAGAGACTGTTTTTGAAATCATGCATCCGCTAAAAGATAAAAGACAAATTACAATTATCAACGCTGCGCTTAATAAACGTTTCATAACGTACCTCCTGATGTGGTATTTAATGCGGACTGATGTGATAAGAAAGACAAAGTCCTTAATTTTAACTATAAAAAATACTCATCACAACGTCAGCTGATTTTTCTTCTTATCGTCGTCGCTCAAAAAAGAGCCTGCGGCGGGAATATTCTTGGTTTTATATCTGTGCGGATTTGTAAAGTCGGATGGCTCAAGAAGCTTTGCGGAAACAACGTAGTTCTTGCCTTTTAATGTCATAACCTGAACGCCCTGGGTGTTTTTGGTGGTCTTTTCGGCAATCATTGCGCTGTTGACCGATAAGAATCTGTCATTTGATGCGCGTAAAACTATATCGTAATCCTCTTTGAGAGCAAAGAAGGCAACGGCCTCCGATTTATCCGAAAATGCGTTAATAAGCTTTTTGCGGTTTGTTTTGGTTTCATAGCATTCAAGACTTATTCTTGCACCCTTGCCGTTTTTGAAGAATATGAGAATAAAGCCCTTGTAATCGTTTGTTACCGCCATGAAAAGGCAGTTTTCGCCGTTTTCAAAGCCAAGAACCGACGGTATAAAATGACCGAGCACAGAGGCTTTACATTCAGCAAAATCGGAAACTTTGCTTTTATATACCTGACATTTGTCGGTAAAGAAGAGAAGCTCCGCTTTGTTTGAAGCCTCGCAGGAGATTGTTATCTCGTCATCCTCCTTGAGCTTTTGCTCGCTGCCCATTCGAAGCGAAAGGGGAGTGATCTTCTTGAAATAACCGCTCTTTGTAAAGAAGAGGTTTACGCTGTAATCCTCAACGGTATCCTCCTCAACGAATGCCTTAATATCCTCTTTATAGATTATATCGGAACGTCTTGAAGCACCGTATTTCTTTATTACAGCCTCAAGCTCCTTAATGATAAGGGTTTTGATTTTTGCCTTGCTGTTCAAGGTGCTTTCGGTGTCGGAGATTGATTTTTCAAGCTCCGTTACCTCGTCGATTCTGTTGAGTAAATATTGCTTGTTCAAGTTGCGGAGCTTGATATCGGCAACGTATTCGGCTTGTTTTTCATCGATTCCGAAGCCGATGATAAGGTTCGGAACAACCTCTGCATCGTCCTCGGTTTCACGGACGATTTTTATTGCCTTGTCGATATCTAAAATTATCTTTTTAAGACCGTAAAGCAAATGAAGCTTGTCACGCATTTTAACGAGGTCGTAATTGAGCTCGTTTTTTATGCAATCAACTCTGAAAATAAGCCATTCGTCAAGGATTTCCTTTATTCCCATAACCTTCGGAGTGCCTCTTACGAGGATATTGAAGTTACAGCCGAAGCTATCCTCCAAGGGGGTCATGGCAAAAAGCTTTTGCATCAGCTTTTCGGCATCGTTTCCGCGCTTGAGCTCAATGGCAATGCGAAGACCCTGCTTGTCGGTTTCATCGCGTATTTCGGAAATTTCCTTGATTTTTCCTTCCTTAATGAGGGCAATTATCTTATCTATAATCGCTTCAATGGTGGTTGTGTAAGGAATTTCGTATATTTCTATGCGGTTATAATCCTTGTCATAACGGTATTTAGCTCTTATTTTAAAGCTTCCGCGTCCGGTATCGTAAATGGAACGCATTTCATCGGGATCGACTATTATCTGTCCGCCCGTTGAAAAATCGGGCGCCTTAAGGGTGAGCATAAGGTCATGCTCGGTATTTTTTATATATTCTATGGTTGTTCTGCAGACCTCTGCAAGGTTGAAGGAGCAGACTGACGATGCCATACCTACCGCAATACCTATGCTCGGGGTAATAAGAATATTAGGGAAGGTAAGCGGTAAAAGAGTTGGCTCCTTTAAGGTTCCGTCATAGTTATCAACGAATTTTACGTTGTTTTTATCAATATTTTTAAATAATTCTGCACTTATCGGTGCAAGCTTCGCTTCTGTGTAACGCGAGGCGGCACACTGCATATCTCTCGAATAATGCTTGCCGAAGTTACCTTTGGATTCAACAAAGGGGTGTAAGAGCGACTCGTTACCGCGTGCAAGTCTTACCATCGTTTCGTAGATCGCGGAGTCACCGTGGGGGTTAAGCTTCATCGTAGAACCGACAATATTGGCAGATTTTGTGAGCCCACCGTTTAAAAGCCCCATTTTATACATTGTATAAAGCAGTTTTCTGTGGGAGGGCTTGAATCCGTCTATTTCGGGAATGGCGCGTGAGATAATTACACTCATCGCATAGGGCATATAGTTATCCTTAAGAGTGTCGGTTATTCCCTTGGGAGTAAAGAGGGGGTGTGTATTATCGGGAGCCTCATCGGGCTCTTCAATGGCTTTTTTGCCCTTTTTGGTCTTTTTCTTGGGCTTATCGGTCCTGTCGGCATCGCCGTTTAAGGTTGAAACTATATTGAAAACTCTGGGCACTTTTGCTCTTTTTTCCGGCTCTTTCTTGACATCGGGAGTTTCTTCTGCTTCAATTTGTTCTGCATCTGTAACCGGTTCCTCGATTGTATCCGTTTCAACATCGACGGTTTTATCCAAGGAGACCACAGGTTCTTCATCAACAGTTTCTTGAAATTCTTCAACAGCCTCGGAAAGATCTGCGGTAATAGCTTCCGAAGAGGATTCGGTTACTGAAATCTCGTCTGTAGGCTTCTCTGAAACACCGAACGCCTTATCAATAGAGGCAAAGAGATCTACGTCATTTGATTCGGGCTTTAAGATAAGTCCGTCGTCACTTCCGAAAAAATCATCAAATGAAGACTGCTCAAAGCTTGCAATATCATCGTCCGAGTGGTTTTTGATGTATTCGTCGATATCGAAATCGTTATCGCTGAAATTGTCTTTTTTCATCTGTCTTTACCTCCTTTATGAAAGATCGAGATCGTCAAGATAATCTGCACCGTATTCGGCAATATAATCTTTTCTGCCGGAAAGGTCGTCACCGAGCAATATGCTGAATATTTCGTCGGTCACTGCGGCGTCCTCAGGGGTTATCTTCGTAAGCCTTCTTGTTTTCGGGTTCATAGTGGTAAGCCACATCATATCGGGCTCGTTTTCACCAAGACCCTTGGAGCGTGAGATCGAAACCTTTACGTCGCCGAGCATATTGAGAATATGCTGCTTCTCAGCCTCGTCATAAGCGAAATACGATTCACCCTTGCAGTTAATTTCGTAAAGAGGGGTTTCGGCAATGTAAACGTAGCCCTCGTTAATGAGAGTGGGGAAGAGGCGGTAGATCATTGTAAGGATAAGCGTGCGTATCTGATATCCGTCAACGTCGGCATCTGTACAGATAATGACCTTGTTCCAACGTAAATTGTTCAAATCAAAGCTTGCCAAATCCTTTGCGTTCTTTAGCTTTACCTCTACACCGCAACCGAGAACTTTAATTAAGTTTGTGATGATTTCACTTTTGAAGATTTTATCATAATCGGCTTTCAAGCAGTTTAAAATTTTACCTCTTACGGGCATTATTGCCTGAAAATCTGCATCTCTGCCTTGCTTACAGGAGCCTAAAGCCGAATCACCCTCAACGATGTAAAGCTCACGGAGTGAAACGTCCTTTGAACGGCAGTCAACAAACTTTTCAATTCTGTTCGTAATGTCAATGGCACCCGTCAGCTTTATTTTCATAATCTGACGGCTTTTTTCGGCATTTTCTCTCGAGCGCTTATTTGCAAGCAACTGTTCTGCAACGCGGGTTGCCTCCTGCGGACGCTCCTTGAACCATACCTCAAGCTGCGCCTTTAGAAAATCGGTCATTGCCTGCTGAATAAATACGTTTGTGATAGCCTTTTTTGTCTGATTTTCGTATGAAGTAATGGTAGAATAGGTGTTTGAAATTAAAATTAAGCACTCTTGAACGTCAACGAAGGTAATCTTCGATTCATTCTTATTATATTTGTTTATTTGCTTGATATAGGCATCAAAAGCAGACACAAATGCACTTTTTACAGCCTTTTCGGGGCTGCCGCCGTATTCAAGATAGCTCGAGTTATGGAAATATTCGAGGTTTTGCACCTTGTTGGAAAAGCAAAATGCGGTTTCTATTTTGACTTTGTATTCAGGCTTATCCTCACGGTCGCGACCGCTTCTTTCGGTGTATATAACAACGGGCTCGGTGAAAGCGGTTTCGCCGGCAAGGATATTGATGTAATCGGCAATACCGTTTTCGTAGAAAAATTCCTTCGTTTCAAACGAACCGTTCAAAAGCTGATTTTTGAAAATGAATTTTATACCCTTATTAACAATGGCTTGCTTGTCCATTGTTTCGGTAATGAATTCGGCAGAAATATTTATGTCGGTAAATACCTCGATATCGGGCTTCCATTTGGTACGGGTACCGGTCTGCTTTTGGGTAGTCGGCTCCTTGAACAGACCGCCGACGTTTTCACCCTTTTTGAATTCGAGGGTATAACGGAAGCCGTCTCTGAATATTTCGACCTCCATGCGTTCAGAGGCATACTGAGTAGCACAAAGGCCAAGACCGTTCAAGCCCAGTGAATACTCGTAGTTATCGCCGTTGTCGGCGTATTTTCCGCCGGCATAGAGCTCACAGTAGATAAGCTCCCAGTTGAATCGGTTCTCCTTTGTATTAAAATCAACGGGTGTACCGCGTCCAAAGTCGGTGACCTCAACGTATCCGTCATTAAACCTTGTGACAACGATCTTTTTACCGTAGCCTTCCTTAGCTTCGTCAATAGAGTTTGATAATATCTCAACGAAGGTATGCCTGCAGCCTTCGATACCGTCGGAACCGAAAATAACGGCAGGGCGCTTACGAACTCTGTCTGCGCCCTTAAGAGATGTTATGCTTTCGTTTGTATATTGCTTCTTTGGCAAGTTGATCCGTCCTTTCAGATTAAACAATGGTAAATTTGCCGCTTAAATACGGCTTATCTGATATTAAAACAACTACCTCGTCATCGTTTTTGAAATGCTCGGTATCGTTAAATGCGGGATTTATAAAGCCAAAGCTGATAAACGTGCCTTCGTGTGTTACTGATTTGGATTTTACAATGGCAGGGATTTTTACTCCATCTTTTTCTATTAAGTAAATTTTATTTTCAAAAATTAAGGAAGTGGAATCTTCGGTAACAATTTTAAAGTCTGTATCGTGAGGAATAAGCTCGTATTTATGATTGCAGGACTCAGTGCCGAGAGTAAGGAGCATCAATAAAAATGAAAGTAAAAACGAGGCGAGAATAATCAGTATAATGTTTGAAATGAATGAATTATCATATGTAAAGCCCGATAACTTGACATATAAAAGCGATGCAAAAATAGCAACTAATGATATCAAAACTGCATAAAACAGCGAATCTTTCAGGTATTTTTTAGTAATAATGGTTTTATAGTATCCGTTGCATTCCTTGCATCTTGCAGGCTTCAAAAACGGCCTGAAAAAGGGAAGTCCGATAAAGACAGACGCCGAGGGCAGAGCTTTTTTACCGCAGGTAGGGCAGATTTTCATAATGTCACTCCTCAACATATTGTGTTTCTCCATTTAATATGTTACAACAGAATGTGTATTTTGTCAATAGAAGATGCCAAACAAATTATTAAAAATCGACGCATAATATATTGATTTTTATATTCTTTTATGATAAAATATTACAGGCGGTGAATTAATTGGATTGCAATGTTAAAAGTTTATTATCTGTTTGCAAGCATCTTGCAACAGCTATATTGGAAAATGGCGGCGAAACTTACCGCGCAGAGGAGTGCATCATTCGTCTTTGCAACAGGTTCGGTATTGAAAACGTTGACGTAATGGCATTTCCCACAGGAGTTGTTATTACTGTACGCGACGAACAACGAAGCTGCTATTCCGAAACCTGCAGAGTAAAGCGCCGTTCCTTTGATTTAAGAGGCCTTAACAGCGCAAACGAGATTTCAAGAAGAGTGATTGACGGTGAAATTTCTCTTTTCGAAGCTGAAAAGATCTTTTGCGTTTCACGCTCCGGCACCGATAAGAGCTTTCTTAAATGGATCAACTTATTTGCGGGAGGACTTTCCTCGGCGTTTTTTACCGTACTTTTCGGGGGAAAGGTAATCGACTTTTTTGCCGCATTTATCTGCGGTCTCGCAGTTCAGCTCTTTTTGCTTGCTTTTAAAAAGATAGATGCCGCAAACTTTATTTCAAATTTTCTGGCAAGTGTTCTTGCGGCTGTTGTCGCGGTATTAATAATAGTCATTTACCCGTCACTTAATCTTTCTCTTGTTATTATCGGCGCAATAATGCCGCTTTTGCCGGGCCTTCCGATGACCAATGCAATACGCGATACAATTAACGGAGACCTGATTTCCGGAATTTCGCGTCTCGGTGAGGTATTATTGATCGCCGTATGTCTTGCCTCCGGTGCAGGTATTGTTATATCCGGATATTATTCTCTTGGCGGCACATTTTTGTCAAATGTTACCGACTTCGGTTTTGTTCTCGAAACGGTGCAGGCTCTTTTATTCTGTTTTTTATCCACTTTGTTTTTCAGCCTGCTGCTTTCAGCACCGTCAAAGTCGCTTGTGCCGTCTGCGCTGATTGCGGCAGTCGGATATTACGCTTTCTTTATTTTTGATTATTTCCATCTTCCCATAATGCTCGGCGGCTTTATCGGAACGTTGTTTATTGCGGTTATGGGCGAAGTGCTCGCGAGAGTTTATAAAATGCCTGCAACCATATTCGTTTTTCCCGCCGTTATACCGCTCGTGCCCGGAATCTGGCTTTATGAAACCATGCTGTTTCTCGTTCAGGGCGATTATGCAAACTTTGCAACAAAAGGAACAGAAACGGTATTTTTCGCAGGCGTTATGGCAGGCGCAATAGCGGTAACGAATTTTATTTTCAGAGTAATTCCCAAAAAGATAAATAAAGGCTGAAAGGTAAGGTATAAAAATGAAAAAAGTTGCACTTGTTATGGGAAGTGACAGTGATTTCCCCGCGCTTAAGAGCTGTGTTTCCACGTTAAAGGAGTTCGGAGTTCCTGTTGACGTTTTCGTTTGTTCCGCCCACCGTACGCCCGATAAGGCGGCAGAAATATCAAAGACCGCTGTTGAAAAGGGTTACGGAGTTATAATTGCTGCGGCAGGAAAGGCCGCACATCTCGGCGGTGTTTTGGCTGCGCACACAATACTTCCCGTTATAGGAATTCCCATGAAGTCCTCAACACTTGACGGACTCGATTCGCTTCTCTCAACCGTACAGATGCCCTCGGGAATCCCCGTTGCAACGGTTGCTATCGACGGCGCGGCAAACGCAGCGCTTCTTGCGATACAAATGCTTGCTCTTTCAGATGAAACCCTCACCGAAAAGCTTTATGAATACAAGGCTAAAATGGCAGAGAAGGTTTACAGGGCAAACGAAAAAATCAACGAAGAAATTAAAGATATATAAGACGGAGGAAAAACAATGAAAAACAGTTACAGTGACAGCTATAAGGCAGCGGGCGTTGACGTAACCGCGGGTTATAAGGCTGTTGAATTGATGAAGGGATATGTAAAGAGCACAAATACTCCCGGAGTTATGGGCGGACTCGGCGGCTTCGGCGGCCTTTTCAAGCCCGACATTACCGGTATGACCGAGCCCGTTCTGGTTTCCGGAACCGACGGCGTAGGCACTAAGCTTAAAATTGCATTTTGTATGGATAAGCACGATACCGTCGGTATCGACTGTGTTGCAATGTGCGTAAACGATATCGTTTGCTCCGGCGCAGCCCCCTTGCTTTTCCTTGATTATATTGCATGCGGAAAGAACGTTCCCGAAAAGATTGCCGAAATCGTCAAAGGCGTTGCAGACGGATGTGTTCAGGCAGGTGCGGCACTTGTAGGCGGCGAAACAGCTGAGATGCCCGGCTTTTATCCCGTAAACGAATATGACCTTGCAGGATTCTCCGTAGGTATCGTTGATAAGAGCAAGATAATTGACGGATCCACCATCAAAAAGGGCGACGTGCTTCTCGGTCTTGCTTCAAACGGTGTTCATTCCAACGGATTTTCTCTTGTAAGAAGAGTATTCAATATTTCCGAAAACAATATCAATTTCTATTGCGACGATCTCGGTTGCACCATAGGCGAAGAGCTTATAAAGCCCACGAGAATCTACGTAAAGTCCATTCTCAATCTTATGAAGCAGGTTAATATCAAGGGTATCTCTCACGTGACCGGCGGCGGATTTTATGAAAATATTCCGAGAATGCTTCCCGCAGGAAAGACTGCCGTTGTTTCAAAGAGCGCCTACGAGGTTCCCGCAATATTCAAGCTTATAGCATCTACAGGCAATATTTCCGAGCACGATATGTACAATACCTTCAATATGGGTATAGGCATGGTCGTTTGTGTTTCCGCAGAGGAAGCCGACAAAGCAAAGATGCTTCTTGAAGAAACCGGAGAAAAGGTTTGCGTACTCGGTTACATTGATGAAAAAGAAGAAAGCATCATAATCAATGACTGATGCATTGAAAAGGATATAAAAATGAAAAAGATCGTTATTCTCGTATCGGGTGGCGGCACAAACCTTCAGGCTATAATTGACGCACACGGTGCAGGAAAAATAACAAACTGCGAGATATCGGCGGTAATATCGAGTAAAACCGGTGCATATGCACTCGAGCGAGCCGCAAAGGCGGGAATTCCCGCATACGTGCTTGACAGAAAGCAGTATTCTACAAATGCCGAGTATTCTGATGATTTACTTGCTCTGATAAGCGGACTTGGAGCCGACCTCATAGTTTTGGCAGGATTCCTCGTGATCTTAAGCGAGAAATTTATTAAAGCCTATCCCGAAAAGATTATAAACGTTCACCCGTCGCTTATTCCCTCGTTTTGCGGTGACGGCTTTTACGGCCTTAAGGTCCATGAGGCTGCACTCGAAAAAGGCGTAAAGGTTACGGGAGCAACCGTACATTTTGTAAATGAGATAACAGACGGAGGACGAATAATCCTTCAGCATCCTGTTGCCGTTTGCGAAGGCGATACCCCCGATCTTCTTCAAAAAAGAGTTATGCAAGAGGCTGAGTGGAAGATTCTTCCCGAAGCTATCAATATGATATGTAATGATTTAATATAAGGAAGTGCTGTAATGAAATTAAACGATATCGGAAAATACCTCTCATCAAAAAGCTATCCCGGCAGAGGCGTTGCAATGGGAATAACTCCCAACGGTAAATACGCCGCTTTGGCATATTTCATAATGGGACGAAGCGAAAATTCGAGAAACAGAATATTCGTTCCCGTAGGCGATGATATGAAGACAGAGGCTTTTGATCCCTCGAAGCTCAAGGATCCTTCTCTTATCATCTACTACCCTGTAAGAGTTTACGGAAATAAGCAGGTAGTTACTAACGGTGACCAGACCGATACCGTTTATGAATTTCTTAAAAAGGGCGGTTGCTTTAATCAGGCACTTAAAACACGTTGCTTTGAGCCTGATGCACCCAACTATACTCCCAGAATCTCCGGTATTTTCGATACCGAGAAAAAGGGCTATAAGCTTTCAATTCTCAAATGTGCAGACGGAGAGGGAAAGACCTGTGCCCGCTTTTCATTTGATTACAGCGAGTCACTCGCAGGTGTAGGTCATATAATCCACACCTACGTTGATGACGGAAATCCCATTCCTTCCTTTGAGGGTGAGCCCGTTGCATTTGCAACAAACGACGATATGGATACGTTTGCAAACGATATCTGGAACAGCCTTAACGAAGACAATAAGGTTTCGCTTTTCGTAAGATATATCGATCTCGAAAACGGCGAAAGCAAGACCAAGATAATCAATAAATTGAAATGAGGGTTTAAAATGAACGAAATGATGCTCAAATACGGTTGTAATCCCAACCAGAAGCCTTCAAGAGTATTTATGAAGGACGGAAGCGACCTTCCTATAGAAATCCTTAACGGACGCCCCGGTTATATCAATTTCCTTGATGCCTTCAACAGCTGGCAGCTTGTGAAGGAGCTTAAGGCGGCAACAGGAATGCCCTGTGCAACCTCTTTTAAGCACGTGAGCCCCACCTCTGCGGCAGTAGGCAGAAAGCTTGATGAAAAGCTTAAGAAAGCCTGTGCAGTTGAAGTCGGAGGCCAAGCGGTC
>JAZQKU010000011.1:0-17508 GCA_045542315.1 Eubacteriales bacterium
AAGAAGCTCCCTGCCTTTGCTTCTTATTGACGAGAGCGCGCCGCTTGCTCTGTCGAAGGTAAAGCTCACGTCGCCCTGCAAAACGGTAATAAAGCCGTCGCTTTCGGCAAAGGAAACGGATTTTCCTTCATTCGATTTCGGCAAAAGCCTGCACTCCGAGATAATAACCGATTTAAATCCCATGCAGCTGCCCGCCTCAAGAAGAGGACGTCTTTTGTTCAAAAACGCCGTTGCGGTAAGGGTGAGATTGCCCGATATCTTCGGACATTTCACCTTAAATACACCCTCTGCCTGCGGCTGGATTTTGAGCGCCGAAAGCGTCTTTTTGTGTATCACCTCGCCGTTTCTTTCAAAAACGCAAACGAGATCAATATCCTCAAGAGAGGTGAAATATCTTAGATTTTTAACCGTTAAAATTTCTTTTTCAACATCAAAGCGGCAGTCAAAGGGCTTTAATGCCTCCTTCAATTCTCTTATGCCGTTGTGAAGAGTGCGGTCGGGGTAAACAAGACCGTCCATACAGAAGTTGTTGTCGTGCGGATATTCGCCGAAGTCGCCGCCGTAGAGATATTTCTTACCGTCCTTAACGGCGTGATCGCAAAACTCCCAAACGCAGCCGCCCATAAATCTCTCGTTTTCGCGAATGACCTTCCAATATTCCGAAAGGTCGCCGGGACCGTTGCCCATGGCGTGAGAATATTCGCACTGAAAAAGGGGCAGGGAGTATTCGGGATTGTTAAGGTATTCCTTACAGCCTTCGGGTGAGAGATACATAAAGCTTTCAACGTCAACGACGTCGGAAAGCTGAACGCCGCCGGTGTAGGAGGTATTGCAGTTTTCATAGTGAACGGGACGGGGATCAAGCTCCTTGATCCTTTTGCTCATTGCACGGTGATTTTCGCCGAAATAGGATTCGTTTCCGAGCGACCACATAATTATCGAGGGGTGGTTTCTGTCGCGCACCACCATTCTTTCGGCACGGTCAAGGTATGCTTCCCTCCAGTCGGGGTTATCTGAAAGGAATGCGCGGTTTTCAAGAACCATGCAGCCGTGCGCCTCGAGGTCTGCCTCGTCGATGACGTAAAAGCCGTATTTGTCGCAAAGCGAATAGAAAAGAGGCGCGTCGGGATAGTGTGAGGTGCGAATGCAGTTGATGTTGTGCTCCTTCATTATCGCGAGGTCGCGCTCCATGTGGGCAAGCGGCACCGCGGCTCCCAAAACGGGGTCGGACTCGTGACGGTTGACACCCTTAAGCTTGATCGCCTTGCCGTTTACGAGGAACAGACCGTTTTTGACCTCGACTCTTACAAAGCCGACGTCGAAGCGGAAAATCTCTCTGCCGTGGCTGATAAGCACGGTGTAAAGCTCAGGCGTTTCGTCGGACCATAAAAGCGGATTTTCAACGCTGACCGTTTCCTTTTCGTTGAAGTCTCCCTTTTTGATCACCTTGCCTTTTTTAATAATGCTGTATTTGCAGAAATTTACTCCGGTGTTTATCTCTATCTCGCCTTTTTTAAGGCTTTCGTCAAGGGTTGCGCGGCAGAGCACGTCCTTTGCGCAGTTTTTGGGACGGTAAAGCAGGTAAACGTCACGGAATATGCCGGAGAGGCGGTATTTGTCCTGATCCTCCAAATAGCTTCCGTCGGAATATTTCAGAACGAGCACCTTGACGGTATTGGCGCCTGCCTTGAGGAATTTCGTTATATTTATTTCATTGGTGCAGTGCGGCACCTGACCGTAGCCCGCAAAATTATCGTTGACGTAAAGGAAAAACGCCGAGTCAACGCCCTCGAAAACAATATAAACGTCGTCGTTACAGAGCTTTTCGGCATCTATCTCAACGGTACGCTTATAAAGACCGCAGGGGTTTTTGTCGGGCAGGTAGGGCGGATCGAAGGGGAAGGGATATAAAATATTTACGTAGTGCGGCTTATCGTAGCTCTTTGAAAGCTGCATCTGCCAGCTCGAAGGGACGTTTATCTTATCCTTGAAGCCGTTTTTGTCGAATTCAAAGGATAAAAAGTCGGGAAGAGTTTTTGCCGATTCAAAATAGCGAAAGCTCCACACGCCGTTTAAGCCTTGAAAAAATGCGGAGTTTTCTCTTTGGTTGGCAAACGCCTTTTCTTCGTTTTCAAAGGGAACGTAATAGCTTCGGTTGGGCTCGCAATTAACGTGAAGAACGGAAGGATCCTCGTAAAAATTTTGGAGTTTCATAAAACCACCTCGTGTAATCTTACAATAATTATAGCTTATACAGAGCACTATTGCAAGAAAAAAAGAAAAAAGAGAAAAAAGAACGTTAAAAAAATAACGAACTGACAAAAAACAGTTGCAATTACCTTTGAAATATGCTATAATCACTTGAAAAATATTGTGATTTTTGCGAAAAAGGATTGATTTTATGAAAATAACCGATTTGCGCTGCGAATATATGAAGGGGCTTGTCGTAACCGACAGAAAAGCGCCTCTTTTTTCGTGGGTGATTGAGAGCGACAAAAAAGACGTCGTTCAGACCGCATACCGTATTATAGTTTCCGAAAATATAGAGGAGCTTGACGGTAAAAAGGGAAATATCTGCCCCAAGAGCTTCGTTGCAAGCGATAAGAGCACCGGAGTTCAGTATGAGGGAAAGACGCTTAAGCCCTTTACGAAATATTATTGGAGGGTTGAGGTAAGGTGCAACAACGATGAGAACGCCGTTTCCGAAATCGCCTCATTCCTCACCGGCAGACTCGACCTTAAATTCCCCGCAAAATGGATAGGCAAGCAGGAAAAGCAGGGAAAGAAGAAAAACGCAGGCGCAAAAAGTCCGTATCTTTTCAAAAGATTTACGGTTGAAAAAGAAATAAAAGAAGCCTTCATTTTTGCAACGGCAAAGGGCGTTTACGATGCCAAAGTTAACGGGAAAGAGCTTTCAAGAGCTGTCCTTTCTCCCGGCTGGACCGATTTTGGCAAGACTTTTTACTATCAGGGCTACGAAATAACCTCTCATCTTAACAAGGGCGAAAATGCGATCGGCGTTTCGCTCGGTGACGGCTGGTATTTCGGCAACCTTTCCGCCGTAGGAAGAAATCAGTACGGCGTTTATCCCCGTATGTTTGCCGCGGTTATCATCGTTAAATACACCGACGGAAGCGTTGAGAAGATTTCCACCGATTCGAGTTGGAGAGTGGGCGAGGGTCCCATTCGCTACGCGGATCTGCAAACGGGTGAATTTTACGACGCAAATCTTGAGCTTAAAGAATTTGCAACGGTGAATTTCGACGAGAGCGGCTTCTCTCCCGTTATCGTAAGAACGCTCAAGGAGGAGCTTACGGCTCAAAAGGGAGAGCTTATTGAAAAGCACGAGGAGATAATCCCCGTAAGCTATAACACCATAAGAGGCAAGCATATCTTCGATATGGGTCAGAATATGGTCGGAAGGATCCGTCTTAAGATAAAAGGAGAAGCGGGTAAAAAGATAAGGATCCGCTACGGCGAGATGCTCAATACCGACAAGACCCTTTACACCGCAAACCTCCGCTCCTGCGAGGCTACCGACTATTACGTCTGCAAGAGCGACGAATTCGAAACGTGGGAGGCAACCTTCACCGTTCACGGCTTCCGCTACGTTGAAATATCGGGAATGGATTATATCCCCTCTCTCGATGCCGTGATCGGCGTAATTATCCATAACGGACTTGAGAGAACGGGCAATTTCGAGTGTAACGACGGACTTGTAAACAAGCTTTATAAAAACGCATATTGGGGTCAGAAGGGCAATTTCCTTGCCGTCCCCACCGACTGCCCCCAGCGCGATGAGCGTCTCGGTTGGACGGGCGACAGCCAGATATTCTGCCAGAGCGGCTGTTATAATATGTATTCTGAGGCGTTTTACGAGAAATATATCCGCGACGTAATGGATGCGCAGCGTGAAAACGGCGCATTCACCGATATAGCACCCTATATCCATTGGCCCAATCAGGATCCCTTGGTAGGCTACGGAAATGCTGCCTGGGGCGATGCGGGCGTTATTATGCCCTGGCTTCTTTATAAGAACTACGGAAATTCCCGCATTCTTTCGGAATGCTATCCGAATATCGTAAGATATATCGACCTTCTTGAACAAACCACCGTTGACGATATAAGAACTCCCATATGCTACGGTGACTGGCTGTGCGTTGGAACTCCCGTTCCTTTCCCCGTAATAGATACTCTTTATATGATATACGTCACCGAGCTTGCGATAAATATAGCAAGACTTGTGGGTGACGAAAAGGATGCTCTTCGCTTCGAGGGCTACGCCGCACGCTACCGCAAGGCGTTTTTAAAGCTTCTTGTAAAAGAGGACGGAGAGATCGACGGAGATACCCAGACGGGCTACGTTCTTGCTCTTCGCTTCGGCATTGCAAAGGATGATCCCGAGCTTTATGCAAAATTTGCAAAGAAGCTTATAAAGGCAATGGAAGCGGCCGATTACCACCTCACCACCGGATTTGTGGGAGTTAAGGAGCTTCTTCCCGTGCTTTGCGAGATAGGCAGACCCGATATTGCTTACAGGCTTTTGAATAACAGAAGCTATCCCTCGTGGCTCTATTCCGTTGTAAACGGTGCGACCACCATCTGGGAGCGCTGGAATTCATTTACCCTTGACGAGGGCTTTGCCGATATCACGATGAATTCATTTAACCACTATTCTCTCGGCTCGGTTACCGAGTGGCTTTACGGCTACGTCGGCGGCATAAGAGAGTTTGACCCCGCCTGGTCGAAATTCGTGATTGCTCCCGAAATCGCTTCTCTCGAATATGCAAACGTTTCCTTTAAAAGTCCCAAGGGCGTTATAGAAAGCTGCTGGAAGCGTATTGGTAAGGATTACGAAATAAAGATAACCGTTCCCGCAAACAGCAAGGCAACGGTTATGCTTCCCGCAACCGAAAATGCAAAGGTCACAGAGCTTCTTTGGGCAAGCGGTATCGAATTCGAATATAAAAACGGAAGAATGATAGCAGAGGTCGGCTCTGGAAGCTATCTGTTCAAGGTGAGGGAAGAATAATGAAAACGGTTTTAGCCTATGATTTCGGTGCCTCGAGCGGCAGAGCCATTGCCGCGTGGGTCGAGAACGGAAAATTAAAAACTGAAGAGATACATCGCTTTTTAAACGAGCCGGTAACGGTGAACGGAACCTTTTACTGGGATATTTTAAGGCTTTTTCACGAGATAAAGCAGGGCATAGTAAAGGCAAAAAAGGCAGGCCTTGAAATCGAAAGCCTTGCAATCGACACCTGGGGTGTTGACTTCGGTCTGCTTGACAAAAAGGGCGACCTTCTTGCAAACCCCGTCCATTACAGAGATAAGAGAAACGAATGCTTTGAGGAGCTTTTCGATATAATTCCCAAGGAGGAGCTTTACGGAAGCACGGGAATTCAGTTTATGAATTTCAATACGGTGTTTCAGCTTTACGCCCTTAAGAAATACGATCCCGAGCTTCTGGAAAGAGCCGATAAGCTTTTGTTTACTCCCGATCTACTCAACTATTTCCTCACGGGAAATGCGGTAACGGAATATACGATAGCCTCAACCGGTGCGCTTCTTGATGCAAAAAGCGGCGAGTGGGATTTTTCACTTACCGACAAAATGGGAATAAAGAGAAGCCTTTTTACAAAGATAGTAAAGCCCGGCACAGAGGTAGGTTATCTCCGCAAGGAGATCTGCGAGGAGCTTAACGTAAAGCCTTTTAAGATATTCACCTCGCCCTCTCACGATACCGCCGCGGCAGTTCTTTCGGTTCCCACCGAGGAAAAGGATTTTGCTTTCCTTTCCTGCGGCACCTGGTCGCTTCTCGGCACCGAGCTTGACGCGCCTCTCATAAACGAAGAAACGTTTGCTGAAAACTTCACGAACGAGGGCGGCGCATTCGGCACGATAAGACTTCTTAAGAATATAATCGGACTCTGGATAGCGCAGGAGTGCAGAAGAAGCTGGCAGAAGGACGGAGAGGTATCCTTGAAGGAGCTTGACGAGGCGGCGCTTGCCTCAAAGCCGCTTGTAAGCTTTATAAATCCCTCCGATCCCACCTTCCTCCCGCCCGGCAAAATGCCCGAAAGAATCGTGGAGTATTGCAAGAAGACCGGACAGGAGCCCCCGAAGGATAAGGGAGCAATGTCGAGATGTATAAGCGAATCTTTGGCACTTGATTACAGCAGAACGATTTTAAGACTTGAAAAACTCACAAAAAAAGAGTATAATAGTATAAATGTGGTCGGCGGCGGAATAAAGGACAGACTTTTGATGCAGTTTACCGCAGATGCAACCGGTAAAAAGGTGGTTGCGGGACCTGCAGAGGCAACCGCGTCGGGCAATATAGTTATGCAGCTTATCGCACTCGGCGAAATTAAGAACAGAGCCGAGGCAAGACGTATTATAAAGAATTCGGGCGGAATAACGGAATATCTTCCGAAGGACCCCGAAAAATGGGCAGAAGCGAAAAAACGCTTCGAAATGATAGCAAAGGAGAATGACTGAAATGAACGATACAGTAAAAAAAGCCTACGAGCTTGCAAAGGAAGCCTATGCAGCTTTGGGAATCGACACCGATAAGGCAATAGAAACGGCAAAAAACATCCCCATATCCCTCCACTGCTGGCAGGGTGATGACGTTAAGGGCTTTGAAAATGCCGAGGGCGAGCTTACGGGCGGAATCGCCGCAACCGGAAATTATCCCGGCAGAGCAAGAACTCCCGCAGAGCTTCGCGCAGACCTGGAAAAGGCAATGAGCCTTATTCCCGGCGCTCTTAAGGTAAATATCCACGCCCTTTACGCCGACAGCGACGAAAAGGTTGAAAGAAACAAGCTTGAGCCCAAGCATTTTGAGCGCTGGGTAGAGTGGGCAAAGAAGCTCGGTATAGGTCTTGACTATAACCCCTCCTTCTTCTCTCACGAGATGAGCGCCTCGGGCTTTACCCTCTCCTCTGCAGACGATAAGGTGAGAGACTACTGGATAGAGCACGGCATTGGAAGCAGAAAAATAGCCGAATATTTCGGAAAAGAAACCGGAAAACGCTGCGTTACAAACTTCTGGATCCCCGACGGATATAAGGATACTCCCGCCGATTGTCTCGGTCCGAGAATGAGACTTAAGGATTCTCTTGATAAAATATTTGCATTTCCGATAAAAAAGGAGTATAATGTAGATGCGGTAGAATCAAAGGTGTTCGGAATGGGCGTTGAAAGCTACACCACCGGCTCAAACGAATTCTACACCGCTTACGCCGCAACCCACAAGGACGTGCTCCTTACCCTCGACGTAGGCCACTATCACCCCACTGAGGTAATAAGCGATAAAATATCGGCAATGCTTTGCTATTGCGACGAGCTTTTGCTCCACGTTTCCCGCCCCGTCAGATGGGACAGCGACCACGTTGTAATCCTTAACGACGAGCTTTTGGCGATAATGAACGAAATAGTTGCGGCAAACGCTACCGACAGAATAAATATTGCGCTTGACTATTTCGATGCATCTATAAACCGAGTAGCGGCTTGGGTAATCGGCACGAGAAACGCAAGAAAGGCGCTTCTTACCGCGCTTCTCCGTCCGGTAGATACCTTGAAGAAATACGAGCTTGACGGCGACTATACCTCCCGTCTTGCAATGATGGAGGAGCTTAAGAGCTACCCCTTCGCAGCGGTATGGGATTATATGTGCGAGCTTGAGGGCGTGCCCGTAAGGGAAGCGTGGCTCAAAGAGGTCAAGGATTACGAGAGCTCGGTTCAGTTAAAAAGAAATTAAAAATATTTCATATATAAGAAAGGAAAAACAAAAATGAGTCTTACCCTTTTAAGAGAAATGTCAAACAAATACGGCGCAAACCCCGAATACGTTCTTGCAGGCGGCGGAAACACCTCCTACAAGGATGATGAAACCCTTTATATCAAGGGCTCGGGCGTTTCGCTTGCAGAGATCACCGAGGACGGCTTCGTAAAGATCGACAGAAGCAAGCTCACCGAGATCTATTCAAAAACCTATTCCGAGGATTCGGACACCAGAGAAGCAGAGGTTCTTGCCGACATGATGGCAGCAAGAAGAGCAGGCGAGGAGCACAAGCGTCCCAGCGTTGAGACCCTTCTTCACGACGTTTTCGATTACTCCTTTATTCTCCATCTCCATCCCTCGAGAATCAACGGTCTTACCTGCGCAAAGGATTGGAAGACCGCATTCGATAAATATTTTGCAGTAAATTCCGTTTGGATAAGACCTATTATGCCCGGCTACATACTCGCTATGGAGGTTAAGGAGAAGGTTGATAACTTCAAGGCTGCAAACGGCAAGCTTCCCCTTTTCATCTTCCTTGAGAACCACGGCGTATTCATAGGCGGTAACAGCCTTGCTGAAATCGACGTAAACGTTAAGATCCTTAACGACGTTCTCGACGAAACCGTTAAGATGGTTCCCGATTTCTCTGCTTGTGACTTTGATGCAGATAAGGCTGCGGCTATCGCTCCCGCTATCCGTGCAATGCTCGCAGACGAAGACGGCGTAATGGGCATAGTAACCTTCAAGACCAACAAGGAATTTGCAAACGTTGTTGCAAGCGAGGCAAGCTTTGCCGAAGCTTCAACCGCATTCTCTCCCGACCACATGGTTTACTGCTACGACAGAAGAATCTTCATCGAGGCAGAGGACCTTGAAGAAATATATGCAGAGCTTGCTTCCAAGATCGATGCATTCCGTAAGGAAGTCGGCAAGGATCCCAAGATCATCGCAGTTAAGAACCTCGGCGTATTTGCCGCAGGCAGAAGCAAGAAGGAAGCAGACATCGCAGCAGAGGTATTTACCGACGCCGTAAAGGTTTCCGTTTACGCAAAGAACTTCGGCGGCTCCAAGCCCCTTCCCGAGGATCTCATCTACGCTATCAACAACTGGGAGGTTGAGAGATACCGCAAAAAGGTTTCTCTTGCAGCAGGCGGCGTAAAGCGTCTCGGCGGCAAGATCTCCATCGTTACCGGCTCGGCACAGGGCTTTGGTAAGGGCGTTGCCGATATGATGGCAAAGGAAGGCTCCTACATGACCTATGCAGACTTAAACGGCGAGGGCGCGATCAATGCTTCAAACGCAACCAACGCAGAGCTTGGCAAGGGCGCTTCCATTGCAGTTAAGGTAAACGTAGGCAACGAGGAAGACGTTAAGAATATGATGAACGCAACCGTTTTGGCTTACGGCGGTCTTGACGTATTCGTAAGCAACGCGGGTATCGTTCGCGCAGGCACTCTCGACGAGATGACCAAGGAAAACTTCGAGCTTTCCACCCTCATCAACTACACCGCATACTTCCTCGGCACCAAATACGCACAGAAGGTAATGAAGATCCAGAACCGCTTCAACGGCAAGGAATACTTCGATATAATCCAGATCAACTCCAAGTCGGGTCTTGAGGGCTCCAACAAGAACTTTGCATATGCAGGAAGCAAGTTCGGCGGCATCGGTCTTACCCAGAGCTTCGCGCTCGAGCTTTGCCCCTACAACATAAAGGTAAACTCAGTTTGCCCCGGTAACTTCCTCGACGGTCCCCTGTGGTCCGATCCCGAGAAGGGCCTCTTCGTTCAGTACCTCAAGGCGGGCAAGGTTCCCGGCGCAAAGACCGTTGAGGACGTAAAGAAGGCATACGAGGCAAAGGTTCCCATGAACACCGGCTGCCACGAGATAGACGTTGCACGCGCTATCTACTACTGCATCGAGCAGAAGTACGAGACCGGTCAGGCTATCCCCGTAACCGGCGGACAGATAATGCTTAAGTAAGAGGTGCTTTCATTGAAAAAGGATATCAATCTTCTTATAGAAAAACTCAACGCCCCCACCAAAAAAGAGCGTCTTTCCGCTTTGAAGGATATAATCGCTCTTGAGAAGGCGGGCGAGATCGAAAAGCCGGCAACCGGCACCAGCGTAAACAATCACATTCACACCATCTACAGCTTCTCTCCCTATTCACCCACCAAGGCGCTCTATATGGCGAGAAAAGCAGGTCTTGTTACCGCAGGTATCATGGACCATGACTCCGTAGGCGGCTGCGAGGAGTTTGTTGAGGCAGGAAAGATCGCGGGAATGGATATCACCTGCGGCTTCGAGTGCCGTGTTTCCATTGCAGGCACCAGCCTCTACGGCAGACGTCTTAACAACCCCGATCAGATCTCGGTTGCATACGTTGCAATTCACGGTATTCCCCATCAGAAATTCGCAGAGTGCGAGAAGTTCCTTGCACCTTATCGCGCAAAGAGAAACGAGAGAAACCGCAAGATGACCGAGAATATCTCGAGAATCGTTGCACCCTTCGGTCTCACCGTTGATTTTGATGCAGACGTAGTACCCCTTTCGCAGAACGCAAACGGCGGCTCCATCACCGAGCGTCACCTTATCTACGCTCTCGTAAAGAAGATAATTGAAAAATACGGCAAGGGTCAGCCCGTTGTCGATCTCGTAAAGAACGACTTCAAGATCCCGCTTTCCGCAAAGATCGAGGGCTTCCTTTTAGACGTTGAGAATCCTTGCTATGAATACGACCTTCTCGGCGCTTTGAAGAGCGACTTCGTTGCAAAGTTCTATATTGATGCAGACGAGGAATGCCCGCCCGTTAAGGAATTCGTTGCATTTGCAAAGAAGATAGGTGCTATCTCCGCGTATGCATACCTCGGCGACGTCGGCAACTCCGTTACCGGCGACAAGAAGACGCAGAAGTTTGAGGACGATTACATTGAAGAGCTCTTCGAGGTCATCAAGAAGGTGGGCTTCAACGCCGTTACCTATATGCCCTCGAGAAACACCCCCGAGCAGCTTCAGAGAATTATCTCTCTTTGCGATCAGCACGGCTTCTTCCAGATAAGCGGCGAGGATATCAACACTCCCCGTCAGTCGTTTATCTGCCCCGCGCTTGAAAAGCCCGAATACGCTCACCTCTCAACTGCGACCTGGGTTCTTATCGGTCACGAGAAGGCTGCAACCGCAAACGAGAAAGAGGCAATGTTCTCCGATTGGGCAAACGCAAGCTTTGCAACTCTTGATGAAAAAATTGATTATTACTATAAAAAAGGCAACGACGACGGCAATTTTTTGAAAAAATAAAAGCTTTTTAATAAAATTGCTTGATTTTTGTTCCGTACTGTGTTATTATATTATGACTGAAAAAGTAATAATAAAAGCCGATAACACGGCACGGGCGGAAATCGTCCGTTAAAGAAAGGCATGGTTTTAACATGGAAATCGCACTTGCCATAATCGATATAGCACTTTGTATTGGCATTATCGTCTTGGTATTGTTCCAGAGCTCAAACGAGGGCGGACTTTCGGGCACCATCACCGGTAACACCGAGACCTTCTTGGGCAAGAACAAGGGAAAGAGAAAGGACAGAGTACTTACCAAATTCACGATGATACTCGGAATTGTATTGGTAGTAATGACCCTTATCTTAAACGCTATATTTATAGTAAAGTAAATTTATCTCCCCCTTTCTTTTGCCGCCATATTTTCAGTATGGCGGCAAAAGCAGTTAGTGAAGTCGGTGCGGCGTGTGCCGCAAATCAAAGGATTGGTGTTTTATGAAAGTAGCCGTTATGGGCTTTGGCACCGTCGGCTCGGGAATTGCGGAGATCCTTTCGCAAAATAAGGAGTCGGTGGAAAAGCGTGCGGGAAAAGAGGTTTCCTTGAAATATATTCTCGATATCAGAGATTTTCCGGATTCTCCCTTTTCGGGCTTGCTTACCAAAAATTTTGAGGATATAGTAAATGATCCCGAGGTTGAGGTCGTTTGTGAAACGATAGGCGGTGCAAGAATTGCCTACGATTTTACCGTAAGATGCTTAAAGGCGGGAAAAAGTGTTGTAACCTCCAATAAGGAGCTTGTTGCAACTAAGGGCCCCGAGCTTTTGGAGCTTGCCTGTAAGAATAAGGTAAGCTATCGCTACGAGGCGTCTGTCGGCGGCGGTATTCCCATAATCCGTTCTCTTTACGATTCTCTTGCAGGTAACGAAATTACCTCTGTAAAGGGAATACTTAACGGTACCACCAACTATATTCTTACCAAGATGATAAACGACGGCATCTCATTCGATACCGCTCTTTCGCAGGCGCAGAAGCTCGGCTATGCAGAGCAGAACCCCGCGGCGGATATTGAAGGAACCGACGCCTGCCGTAAAATAGCAATTCTTTCTTCGATCTCCTTTGGAAAATATATCGACCCCGACCTGGTAAACACCACCGGAATTACGAAAATAACTCTCGATGACGTTGCCGACTGCGAGGCAAGAAACTCTGTTATCAAGCTTCTCGGTATTGCAGAGCTTTCAGAGGACGGCAAGCTCTCTGTAAGAGTCGAGCCCACCGTTATCGACGAAAATAATCCCCTTTCAAACGTTGAAGGCGTTTTCAACGCCATCACCGTTACGGGTAATGCTCTCGGCGACGTAATGTTTTACGGAAAGGGCGCCGGAAAGCTTCCCACCGCAAGCGCCGTGGTTGCAGACATTATTGAATGCGCCAAGGCGGGCGAAAATGAGAAGCTTCGTCTTTGGAACACTGCCGACCCCGAATTCGTCGTTCCCTACGGCGAGCAGAAAGCAATCCTGCTTGTTCGCTTTGACGACGTAAAGGGCGACGTCAAGGAGCATATTTGCGGCTACGCCGAAGAAGGAACCGTTATCTGCAAAAACGGCGTGACCTCCTTTATCACAACCGAAATGAAGATAAAAGAGCACGAAGAAAAGATAAAAGAGCTTGAAAAATACGGCAAGCTTATTTCAAAATTCAACGTTGAAAAATAATTTCGGGAGGTATTTTTTATGACCTTTAAGAAATTTGTCAGCTTAAATTTAGTGGCGATGATGTTAATCATCGCCTTTTCTTCATTCGGCCTTTTGGCATCTGCGGCAAGCGCCGATCTTTCGCTTGCTCCCGTTACCGAGGCGGAAATGGAAACTGCCGTTCTGAACGCCTATAAAGAGGCAATAAAGCAAAGAAAAAACGAAACGAAAAACGGCAGATGGGCGGAAACGTCATTTAAGGTAAGCCTTGACTTCAAGAATTTTACCGACACAAAATACCGCGTGGTCGATAACGCCATCACCGACGCATCCTACATCTTCACTCTTGAAATATTTGCCGTGCTCGGAAATATGAGAGAGCTTGACTATGAATTCCTCATCTTAAAGGGCGGCGAGCACGACGGTACCAATACTTTTCAGATCGCCTTCGACGGCATTTCGGTAACGGTCAGAAATCAGGAAATTTTAAAGATGGACGTGACCTACACTCTTACCTGGGGCGAGACGAAGGAAGAAAGCGAAAGGGTAAAGAAATTCTGCGACGAGGTAGTAAAGGAACGAATAACCTCCGATATGACCGACGAAGAGAAGATAAAGACTCTTCACGATTACACCGTTTCCAATTTTCAGTATGCCACAGAGGAGCTTGAAAACAAGGATCCGAGCATTTATTATCCTATTTATATGATAGAAAACGGCAAGGGCGTTTGTCAGGCCTATACCGCGCTGTTCAATCGATTGATGGAGTCGGCGGGAATGGGCGACAAGGAGCTTGCGGTGCGTCACGATTCCTTCGCCGATAACGGAAGCGGAAGGATAGGCCACGCGTGGAATATGGTAAATATCGACGGCAAATGGTATCATATCGACACAACGTGGGACGATACCGGCAGGTCGGTGCGCTATAATTATTATTTAAAGAGCGATGAAAGCTTTGAAAAGGACCACTTCTGGAGAGAAAATCATTATCCCAAGGCCGATACCGACTATACAAAAGAGCAAAACAACTCCTCTGCCGTGACCTCGAAGCCCGCCTCGTCGGAGGTAACTTCTGTTACCACCTCGTCAACCGTGACCTCTACCGTCACCTCCTCAGAGGTGACCTCTACCATCACTTCCTCAGAGGTGACGTCTGCCCCTGTCTCCTCGGCAGTGACCTCGAAGCCTTCTTCGTCGGAAAGCTCAAAGGTCGATTCGAGCTTGCCGACTTCAAGCGGATTGCCCTCGGAGTCTGTTTCGAGCACCGTGTCGGCGCCCGATTCGAGCGCGACCTCGAAGCCGGAGAGCCTTCCTTCCTCCGAACCGCAAAGCTCGGGAACGGAAAGCGACGAGCTTAACTGCTCGGGGCTTCCCTCGTGGAACAACTCTGATATTACTTCGGAAAACACCACCTCGGTAACGGAAGCAGAGGGCTTTACACTCGGCTTTACCGAAACGGCATTGATCGCCTTGGCGGCGGTCTTGCTGATTGGCGCGGTTATTGCAATAGCGAAAAGAAAGAGATAAAACAAAAAGCAGTGCCAAAGGCACTGCTTTTTGCATTTTTGCGCAAAAACAGATAAAAAGTGGCTGATAATTCTCTTGAAAAAATAATTGAATATGTTATAATAAAATCATAAAACAAGAAAAGGTGTTTTGAATGAAGAAAATATTTTCGGTATTTCTTGCAGTATTGATGCTATTTTCAGTAGTGTCGCTTTTGGCGTCATGCTCCGGCGAACCGGCTGTGACCGTTGAGCCCGGACCGCTTGGCAAATACTCTCCCTCGGTCAAGATAAGCTATTCGCTTCCGTTTGTGGGCGGATATGAAAGCTCTGCGCTCGATAAGCTCGGCTACAGCGTAGATAATACGCCGTGGACAGAGGAGATCGAGGCTGATCTCGGAGTAAGGCTTATAAACGAATGGGCGGTAACCGATAACAACGCCTATATGCAAAAGCTTACAGGCTCTGTTGCAACGTCCGATATTCCCGATATTTTAAATATTTTAAACGGTGAGGACATTGCCTTTACCTATGCGAAATCGCTTTATGAAAACGAGCTCGTTCTGGAAATAAGCGGTCTTATTGAAGGCTATGCTTCGGAGGAACTTAAGGAGTCTATTGAGGTGGCGGGTGAGGAAATATTTTATCCCGCAACCTTTGGAGGCGGCATCTACGCTATGCCGCAGATAACCAACGGCGCCGCCGCTTACGATAATATCTGGTGGCTTCGCAAGGATTGGCTTGATAACCTCAATTTAAGCGTTCCCACCGATTGGGACAGCTTCTATGCGGTTATGACTGCCTTTGCAAATCAGGACCCCGACGGAAATAATCAGAAGGATACCTACGGTCTATCCACTGCACTTACCTCGGGCCACTACGACAGAATACTTTTTAACTCTCTCGGCGCATATCCCTATATGTGGTATGAGGACGATATGGGCAATCTCGTTTACGGCTCGGTTCAGCCCGAGATGAAAAGGGCACTTGAAAAAATTGCCGAGCTTTATGCGGCAGGCGCAATTTACCCCGACCTTTCGGCAAACAGATATCTCGGCGTTTTACAGAATCAGTCGGGTATGATGGCGGGAACTCTTAACTTTGTAAAGGTTTTCGAGCCTCTTTACAGAGGAAATACAAGCGTTGAGTTCGTGCCCGTAAAGGCGTTTTCGATGGTTGACGGCGAGGACGACGTAGTCCTTCAGGGCGGCGATAACTCCTTCCGCTACTGGACCGTTTCAAAGGAGTGCAAATACCCCGAGGTTCTTATAAAACTTTTCAACCATTATATTGCTGCCGATGCGGAGGCGACAAGCGATAAGGATCTTTACAATAAGCTCTTTACCGACGTTGCGGGTCTTGCTCCCGTAATAACCTCACACCTTAAAGCAGACGGCGAAAACGCTCTTGAGGTGCTTCATCAGGCTATTGAAAATCAGGACGATTCCGAGCTTCAGCTCGAATCCCACAAGAATATGTATGACAGCGTAATGAAATATGTCAGTGACGGCGACAGAGCCTTCTACGGAGATTATCTCCTTTACGCACGCGGCGGCTCCTACGAGATATTCTACACCGAATACACGGCTGATAATTTCACCGTAAACAAATATAACTATGCAAAGACGGAAACTATGATAGACAGCGAGATATTCCTTGCCGATCTTCAGTATGAAACCTTCTATAAAATCATTACAGGTGAAGCGACTATCGACAGCTTCGACACCTTCGTAACCGAGTGGAAGGCACAGGGCGGCACCGAGATCACCGCTGAGGTAAACGCATGGTATAAATCCATGAAGGGCGAAAACTGAAGCTATAAATAAAAACGAAAAAGCTCCGAGCTGCATTTTTGCGACTCGGAGCTTTTGCTATTTTGTGAAATTTTCGCTTCCCAAGGTTATTTCTCCACTGTTAAGAGTGAAGGCTTTGCCGTCTGTGAAAACGGTAAGGGCGCCGTTTTCGTCGGTAGTTGCCGCAACGCCGGAAAGGTGACGTCCTTGATAGACGAATGAAATTTCCTTTCCGAGAATGAACTGAAGCTCGCGGTAGCGGGCGGCGATTTCATCGTCGGTGCCGTAAAGAAGAACAGAGGTGATATTTTCGATGAGCGCCGAGGCAAGCTTATTTTTGTCGGCAGAAATAAATCCCGCCGTTTTTGAAAGCTCACCCGTAAGCCCCTTTTTGCCGGTGTTGACCCCTATGCCGCAAATAAAGCCGCTGACAGCTTTACTGTCGGGGTCGGTTATTGCCTCGCAGAGGATTCCCGCTATCTTTTTGCCGCCGCAAAAAAGGTCGTTTACCCATTTTACCGACACCTCAAAGCCAAGGTCCGTTATGGAATCTGCCGCTGCGACGGCGACTGCGGGGGTGATAAGCTCGCTTTTTATCCTGACGTCGGCGGCGGGGAAGCAGAGGGAAAGATAAACGCCGTTGTTTCTTTTTGAAACGAAGCTTTTGCCGTTTCTGCCTTTGCCGCCCGTTTGCTCTGCGGCAACCACGGAAAAAGAGTGGGGCGATTTTAAAAAGATCGCTCTTGCATCGTCATTTGTGGAAACGGTGACTCTTTTGAAATAAAGGGGGACAGAGGAGCTGATATTTTTTTTTGAAATTCCTTTAAGAAGCATAATATCACCTTAAAACAAATCCCGCCCGAGCAGTCGGGCGGGATATCGGTTTTTAAAAACTTACTTAATTTCAGCGAAATACTTAATGGTGCGAACCATCTGGCTGGTGTAAGAGTTTTCGTTGTCATACCAGGAAACTACCTGAACCTGATAGGTCTCGTCGTCGATCTTGGAAACCATGGTCTGGGTAGCATCGAAGAGAGAACCGAACTTCATACCGATAACGTCGGAAGAAACGATCTCGTCCTCGTTGTAGCCGAAGGACTCGGTAGCCTGAGCCTTCATAGCAGCGTTGATGCCCTCTTTGGTTACGTCCTTGCCCTTAACAACTGCGATAAGGATGGTGGTGGAACCGGTAGCGGTGGGGATACGCTGTGCAGCACCGATGAGCTTGCCGTTGAGCTCGGGGATAACGAGACCGATAGCCTTAGCTGCGCCGGTGGAGTTGGGAACGATGTTCATTGCACCTGCGCAAGAACGGCGGAGATCGCCCTTTCTCTGGGGACCGTCAAGAATCATCTGGTCGCCGGTGTAAGCGTGAACGGTGGTCATGATACCGCTTACTATGGGAGCGTAATCGTTAAGAGCCAAGTCGGGTCGTAGCCATGTCGTT
>JAZQKU010000012.1:0-46746 GCA_045542315.1 Eubacteriales bacterium
GACCTGCATCAAAACGTCGCCAAGCTCTTCCTTTAAAAGCTCGGGGTTTTCGGTATCGATTGCCTCCACCGCCTCGTAGCACTCCTCGATGAAGTTGTTGCGAATTGACTTATGGTCCTGCTCCCTATCCCACGGACAGCCGTTTTCGGAGCGCAATATCGCCATTATGTCAACAAGATCGTTAAAGGAAAATTCGGTTTTACTCTTGAGATATTCTATTTTTTCCGAAAAATTATTTTCTATACTATTCATATTACCACATTTTGTTATATTTTTCAAGTTATTTTTTCAATTTTTGTTGGATTTGCGCAATAATTTTAAATCTTCCTTTGTAATCGTGCCCGTCACGAGGGCGGCAACCGCATAAACCGCTATTGCAACAACTACCGCTGTAACAACCGACAACGACGGACTTCCCGTTATTTCAGTCATTCCCTTGTTGGTAACCCATGCTGCCGCAGAGGAAATGAGGGCGGAAATAAACGGCTTTACGATAGAGGGAACCACCGCAGGGAACATTCCGGTATGCCTGATGAGGGCAATAGAGTTAAGAGCCATCATAACTATCATTGAAACCGCCGTTGAGATAGCGGCACCGTTTACGCCGATTCCGGGTATTCCGAGAAGAATATAAGCAAGCGAGGTCTTGACAATAAGAGAGATTATTATATTTATTACCGGGAGGTGCTGCTTATTTATACCCTGAAGTATTCCCGTAAAGCTGTTTGAAAATGCAAGGAACACCATTGCAACGCAAAGGAATACCATTGCGCTTGAAACCTCGGAGAGATATTGGCTCTCGCCGTAAAGGAAGCCGAGTATCTCTCTTGGCAAAACGGCAATGCCCATTGCAAGCGGGAAAACGACGACTCCGCATATCCTGCCCGCAAGATTTATATCCTTTCTTATAAGCTCCTTATCGCGAAGCGCGAAATGGGTTGAAACCGCGGGAATTATACTCGTTGCGATTGCAAGAATAACGAAGGTCGGTAAGGTGTAAAGAGTTTCGGGCATGGTGCTGTAGGCACCCCAGATCCGGTTTGCCTCCTCGGCGGTCATGCCGATATCCTGAAACCTTCCCAATATGAGATAGTTATCCACCGTGCCCGCAAGGGTGGTTGAAAGAGAGCCTATCATTATGGGAATGCTTATTCCGAAAAAGGATTTTGCAAGATGACGGTAAGGCATTGAGGGAACGCAGCGCTGATCGGCCATCATGCCGCTTTGGCGGCGTCTTTTTATTTTTTTCAGAGAGATAACGGCAAGATAGCTCACCGCCGCAAAGCCCGATATGGCGGCGCACATTATTGTTCCGCCCGCGATCTTTTCGGGCTCGTTCGGGAAGAAAAATCCGAAAACGAATGCAAGAGTAAAGCCTGCCAAAAGCTTTACCACCGCCTCGATGAGATTTGCCATCGAGGTGGGAACCATATTCTGGTTTCCCTGATAATATCCCTTTATGGCGGCGCCCACCGTGACTATACATATTGCGGGAGCGATCGCCTTTACGGCGTAATCAGCTCCGGGATTGTTCATAAGAGCTGCTATTTCGCCCGAGAAGAAGAACATAAAGAGGCTTACGAGAAAGCTTCCGACTCCGTAGGTAAGTACGGCTATTAAAAATATTCTCTTCGGCTCGTTTCTTCTCTCAAGCGCGTTTGCGGTGGCAACCATTCTCGACATGGCAACGGGAAGACCCGCCGTTGCAAAGGTGAGAAGCACGGTATATATCTGAAAGCCCGTTGAGTAATATCCCATTACCGAGTCGCCTACTATACGGTAAAGCGGAATTCGGTAAACGGCGCTTAAGACCTTTACGATGGCACTTGAAATTGCCATAATGAGTGTGCCTTTTATTATCAGGCTTTCGCTTGAATCCTTATTTTCGCTCATCGGACTCTCTCCTTTCTCGGTGCGTAATATTATATATTATACTACTTTAATTTTGGAATTACAACTGTTTTTTGAAAAGGGTGGGAATTTATCGCATTTTTTCCCCTGTTTTTACCCGTTTTTACAGCTTTTTTTGCACTATTTTAGATTTTACGGCAGCTACTTGCTGATTTTTGCCGTTTTGAGTAAAAGGCTGTAAAACGGTTTTTGTGGCACGATCCCGTTTTAAATGTTAAAATATAGCCGTGGTTTTTGGAGAGTGATTTTATGTCAAGACTTAAGCTATTATATTTACCGAAATCAAAAATAATAACAGACGACAGCCTTTTTGAAGGCTTTTCGGACGGTTGCTACGTTAAAGAGGTGCGGTCCGAGGGGCTGCTTTCACCGCCCGCAGTTATAAAATGCGGGAAAAGCTACCGTCTTATAAACGGTTTTTCCGATTTTGCCGCCGCCGAGCTTTCCGACTTAAAAAGGATCCCCTGTATCGTTCTGGAGCGCGCAGACCTCGTTAAGCTGAAAGCTTTTTTTCTTTCAAGAGAGCTTGCATCCGACCTCCATTTTTTCGACGCCGCCGAGAAGATAAGCGCCTTTATGGAGGAGTTCTCTCTTTCGAGGGAGGAGGCTGCAAGGCTTCTTTGTGTTGAGAAAAGAAAGATAAACCGTTTGCTTTTACTCCTTTCCCTGCCGCCTTATCTGCGGCTTGCCTTAAGGGAACGCGGCGCGACGGAAAGCGAGGCGCTTCTTTGTCTTAAAAAGAGCTTCGTTTCGGAAAGAGAAAGCGAAGGTCCGCTTCCCGACGCGAGGTTCAAAATGGCGTTTGATGACTACCGCATTTTCAAAAATACCATTATGAAAACGGTGAAAAAGATAAACTCCGCCGGAATAAACGCTCTTTCGGAATTTTCCGAAAAGGAAAACGGTCTTACCTGCACGATTGAGCTGAAGGCCGAGAAATAAAAAACGCCGACAGATTTTGATTATCTGCCGGCTTTTTCTCATTTTTGAAGCTTTGCGTTTGTTTTTGCCATAAAGCTTTCCTTTTTAACGGAAAAACGCTCGTGGTCGCATTCTCCTACCGTTCCGAAGACGTCGGAAACGGTTACGTGGAATTCAAAGCGTCTGCCGTCAACGGCGGTAAGCACGCTTTCGCAAACAAGCTCCATTCCCACGGGGTCTGCCGCAAGGTGCGAAAGCACAAGCTTGGTGCCCACGGTGGTGCAGCCCTCGTCAAGAAGTGCCTCAATGCTTTCTGCGGCGGTCTGCTCCATCAAGGCCGCCATTTGGGGAGTTGCGTAAACGGGAAGAAGACCGCTTCCGACCTTTGATGCCGTCATATCCTCCGTTACCGTTATCTTTCTGATATTTTTAATTCCTGCTTCTATTGCCATTTTTATTTACCTCCGAATTTACTGTGATTATTATACACCCAAAAAGGATTTTTTTCAATATCATTTTGTTTTTCTTGACTATTTTGTCGCAAAATGATAGAATAAATATGTAACGTTGATTTTTTCGGAGAGAATATTATGGAATACGGTTTTTTTGCTTTTCTTTCAAGAGTTAAATACATCCGTCGCTGGGGTCTTATGAGAAACACGAGGGACGAAAATCTTGCCGAGCATTCACTTGAAACGGCAATGCTTTCCCATGCCCTTGCCGTTATCGGGAACAGAGTTTTCAATAAGAGCTTAAACGCAGACCGTGCGGCGTCGCTTGCCGTTTTTCACGACGTTACCGAAACGGTCACCGGCGATATGCCCACCCCGATCAAATATTTTTCGCCCGAAATAAAGACTGCCTTTGACTCGGTTGATGCCGTTGCAAAGGAAAAGCTTATTGCTATGCTCCCTGCGGAGCTTCAGTCCGACTATGCCGATATCCTCTATTTTGAGGAGGACGAATATCTGAAAAGGCTTGTAAAGGCCGCCGACACCCTTTCCGCTTACATCAAGTGTATTGAAGAGCGTCTTGCCGGCAACAAGGACTTTTTAAAGGCGGAAAAATCAATAAAAAAGCGTCTTGACGGTTACGGACTTGACGAGGTTGATTATTTTACCGAAAAATTTATTCCCGCTTACGAAAAAACTGTTGACGAAATGTAATTTTCCTGATATAATAAAAGTAATCTGAGGCGCCGTCGTGGCGGCGCCGAGGAAAATAATAATATCTCGCCTACCCGAAGGTTTTTCTGACGGGACGGAAATCGCAAAGCGTATTCTCACGGCGAGAGTGCGCGTTTTTTGTTTTTAAGAGCAAAAACGCACGGCTTATAACTTCGTTAAAGGAGCTTTTGAAATGGAAAAAAGACTCGGTGTTACGGGAATCGTTGTTGAAAACACTGCTGCGGCAGGAGCGATCAACGAAATATTGCATGAATTTTCCCATATTATAGTGGGAAGAATGGGTATTCCCTATCACGACAGAGGCGTTTCCGTCATTTCGCTTATTGTTGACGGCACAAGCGACGAAATAGGCGCAATGACAGGCAAGCTCGGAAGACTCGACGGAGTTTCGGTTAAGACCGCACTCTCGAAATTGAGCTAAAGCTCACCTACGCTTTGGTGGCGGAAAAGGAATGATTCAATATGTTAAAAACCAAAAAAATTCTTGCGGCGGCACTGGCTCTTTGCCTCGTTTTAGCCGCATTCGCGGGCTGTGCCCCGAAAAACAAGGCGGAAATTAAAATTGCCGCGTTAAACGGTCCTACGGGCATGGGCTTTGCGGGGCTGTTTGAAAAAATTGCAAAAGGCTCTGTCTTTGACAGCTACACCGTGGATCTCTACGGCGCACCCACCGACGTAAACGCTCTCGTTATCGGCAAAAAGGTGGATATTGCCGCAGTTCCCGCAAACGTTGCCGCAACTCTTTACAAAAAGACGGGCGGCGAAATAAGGCTCATTGCGATAAACACCCTAAGCGTTATGTATATTCTTTCCAAAAACGGTGCCGTGACCTCCGTTGAGGATTTAAAAGGCAAGACCGTTTATATGGCGGGTCAGGGTGCCACCCCCGAATATGCAATGAAATATATCCTTGAGAAAAACAATATTACCGACTGCACAATCTCCTTCCTTTCGGAACACGCCGAGGTGGTAACGCAGGCGGTTGCGGGCAACGCCGACATCGTTTTGCTTCCCGAACCTCAGGTTTCGGTGCTTAAATCGAAAAACGCGGGCTTTGAGGTAGCTCTCGATATCAACGAGGAGTGGAACAAGGTCAGCGACGCCGCACTTTCAATGGGCGCATTGGTTGCTTCAAAGAGCTTCTGCGAGGAAAATCCCGATGCTCTTGACAGATTTTTGAAGCTTTATAAGGAGTCGGTAGCCTTCGTTAACACCGATGCCGACGCCGCCGCAAAAATCATTGCCGCAAAGGGCATAGTTCCGAATGAAGCGCTTGCAAAATCGGCAATTCCCAACTGCAACATAGTCTGCATTACCGGTGCCGATATGAAAGCAAAGCTTGCTCCCTTCTTTGATGTCCTTTACGGATACAATCCGCAAACGGTAGGAGGAGCCCTTCCCGATGATGCATTCTATTACACGGGTAGCTGAAAACAAATATTTTAAAGCTTTTATTGCCGCAGTCCTCTGGCTTGCGGTGTGGCAGGCTGTCTATTTTGCGGTGGGAAGCGATCTTTTGATCGCTTCCCCCGTTACCGTTTTAAAAACGCTTTTTGAGTTTGCAAAAAAGCCCGGCTTCTGGCAGTCGGTGGCATTGAGCATTCTGCGAATAGCGGCGGGATTTGTCCTTGGTACGGTGTTTGGTGTTTTGTTTGCCGTTTTGTGCCGCGGATCCCGTCTTGCCGCCGCCGTTTTATCGCCGGCGCTCAAGGTGGTTCGTGCAACTCCCGTTGTTTCCTTTATAATCCTTGCATGGATCTGGATAGACCGCGGATTTATTCCCGTTTTTATAACTCTTCTTATGGTACTTCCCATCGTTTGGGAGGCCGTTTATACCGGAATCGGAGAAATTCCCGTGAAATACAAGGAGCTTGCCTTTGTTTTCAACATTCCCTTCGGAAAAAGACTTTTTAAGATTTATATTCCGTCGGTGCTTCCCTATTTCACCTCTGCCGCGGCGACGTCGCTCGGCCTTGCATGGAAATCGGGAATTGCCGCAGAGGTAATAACCCAGCCCGAGCTTTCAATAGGAAGCGGGCTTTACAATGCGAAGATCTATCTCGAAACGGGCGAGATATTCGCCTGGACCACCGTGGTAATAATTCTTTCGGTGGTGCTTGAAAAGATTTTTGCCTTCATCGTTAAAAAGAAATCGGAGGTGGGCGCAAATGGTTGAGATAAAAAGCCTTACCTTCGGCTTCGATAAGCCCATTTTTGAAAATTTCTCATACCGTTTCCCCGAGAAAGGAATAGTTGCCCTTACGGGAAGCTCCGGCGTGGGAAAGACCACCCTTTTAAGAATAATCTCGGGGCTTATAAAGACCGATGCCGTCAAAAAAGACGGTTCAGTTTCTTTTCTGTTTCAGGATAACAGACTTCTCCCGTGGCTTACGGCCTATGAAAACATTTCATTGCTTTCCGAAAATTCCGATCCGCATGAGCTTCTTTCAAGGGTAGGGCTTCTTGAATACAAAAATTTCTACCCTGCTCAGTTAAGCGGCGGAATGCAACGCAGAGTGGCTTTTTCAGCTGTGCTGGCAGCAAATGCATCTGTTATTTTGCTTGACGAGCCCACCGCAAATCTTGATAAGGAAAACGCGGAAATAATAAGAGAGCTGATAAAAGAAGCCGCAAAAACGGCGCTGATAATAATTGCATCGCACGTTACGGAGGACGTTGCTCTCGCAGATGAGGTTATAAAAATTTAAAAACAAGCTCCCGAAATGTTGTTTTGGGAGCTTGTTTTTTATATAGCTCTCTCGATTTTGTTCATTTTATCCTTACTTTGAGGTGAAATCTATCGTTCTTTTGTTAATTTTACATTGAAATTTCCATTAAATAGTAGTATAATATATAGTTGGTAATATACGTTTAAAATCTTCTTTGAAAAGGAAGTAGTTATTTTGGTAAGAAACGACATAAGAAACGTTGCGATCATCGCTCACGTTGACCACGGAAAGACCACTCTCGTTGATGTGCTTTTAAAGCAGTCGGGTGTCTTTCGCGACAATCAGGTGGTTGCCGAAAGAGTTATGGACTCAAACGATCTCGAAAAAGAGAGAGGCATAACAATTCTTTCTAAAAACACCTCGGTAATCTACAAGGATATAAAGATAAATATCATCGACACCCCCGGTCACGCCGATTTCGGCGGCGAGGTGGAGCGCGTGCTTAAAATGGTAAGCGGAGTTTTGCTCCTCGTTGACGCGGCGGAGGGCCCGATGCCCCAGACCCGCTTCGTGCTTCAGAAGGCACTCGATCTCGGTCTTAAGGTAATCGTAGTTATCAATAAGGTCGATAAGCCCGACGCGCGAATCACCGAGGTACACGACGAGGTTCTGGAGCTGTTTTTAGAGCTTAACGCAACCGTCGAGCAGCTCGACAGCCCCTTCATCTTCTGCTCGGGAAGAAGCGGCACCGCCTCTTTTCTCCCCGATAAGCAGACCGAGAATATGACACCTCTTTTCGATACTATCATAAACTATATTGATCCCCCCGAGGGCGACGAAAACGCACCCCTCCAGATGCTCATCTCATCCCTTGACTATTCCGACTATATCGGCAGAATCGGCGTTGGCAGAATTGAGCGCGGCGTGCTTAAAGCAAACTCCGACGTTTACGTTTGCAACTATCATAACGAATACGCTCCCTATAAGGCGAGAATAAACACCGTTTCAACCTTCTCGGGTCTTGGAAAGACGGGCGTTGAATCGGCAACCGTCGGCGATATCGTTTCGCTTTCGGGCATCGAGGAGCTTACGATAGGCGATACGGTATGCAGTGCCGACGACATAGCCCCCATTCCCTTCGTTAAGATTTCCGAGCCCACCGTTGAAATGAACTTTATGGTAAACGACAGTCCGTTTGCGGGCAGAGAGGGAAAATTCGTCACCTCAAGACATCTTCGCGAGCGTCTTTACCGCGAGCTTTTGAAGGACGTTTCCTTGAAGGTATATGACACCGACTCCACCGAATGCTTCAAGGTTATGGGCAGAGGCGAAATGCATCTTTCTATCCTTATCGAAACGATGCGCCGCGAGGGCTACGAATTTCAGGTTTCAAGCCCCACCGTTATCATAAGAGAGATCGACGGCGTTAAATGCGAGCCTATCGAGGAGGTCACCGTTGACGTACCCGACGAATACGTCGGCTCGGTAATCGAAAAGCTCGGCAGACGCAAGGCTGAAATGGTAGCTTCAATTCCCATGGGAGGCAGAACAAGGCTTACCTTCTACGTTCCCTCGAGAGGTCTTTTCGGATACAGAAACGAATTCCTCACCGATACCCGAGGCAAGGGCATTCTGAATACCATATTCCATTCCTACGAGCCCTACCGAGGTGAGATCCCCATGCGCTCCGCAGGCGCTCTTATCGCCTTTGAATCGGGCGAGTCGATCACCTACGGTCTTTTCAATGCTCAAGAGCGCGGCAAGCTCTTTATCGGCCCCGGTGTTCCCGTCTATGCGGGTATGGTAGTCGGTTCTTCTCCGAAGGGCGACGATATTGCCGTAAACGTCTGCAAGAAAAAGCAGCAGACCAATATGCGCGCCGCAGGTAAGGACGACGCCTTAAGGCTCGTTCCCCATCAGCGCTTAAGCCTTGAGGAAAGCCTTGAGTTTATGAGCGACGACGAGCTTTTGGAGGTAACTCCCAAAAACATAAGAATAAGAAAGAGAATACTCGACCACGCGCAGAGAATGCGTATTGCGGCCCACAATAAATAAGGAGGAAAATTATAATGAAAGTAATGTTAACCATCGTCTTGAACAAGACAAGCTGCTTTGATACTCTTTTACACGAGTTCACTCAGCACAACATCTACGGAGCGACCATTTTCGATTCAACCGGTATGGCCCACGCCCTTTATCAGGAGGACGAGATAAGCTTTACCACCGCCTTCCGTATGTTCCTTAACCCCGAAAGAGAAAAGAGCAAGATAATCTTCCTCGTAACCGACGAGGACAGAATTCCCGCTATCTCGAAGGTAGTCAACGACGTAACGGGCGGTCTCGATAAGCCCGACACCGGAATCATGTTTGCGGTGCCCGTAAGCTACGTGGAGGGTCTTAAGTTCTGAAATGAGTACTACACTTGAAATCATACTCGGCATTTCGATTCTGATTGCCGTGTCTTTAGCTGTGGGACGACTCGCGAAACTCGTCCACCTTCCCAACGTAACCGCTTACCTTGTTGCAGGTCTTTTAGTAGGCCCCTCCTGCTTTAAGTTTTTAAGCCACGACGTTATTGAAAGCTTCTCCATTCTCACCACCGTAGCGCTCGGCTTCATTGCCTTCTCGATAGGCGGCGAGTTCAAGATCCAGAACATAAAGAGGATCGGCGGAAAGGTTATAACGATAACCTTTTTCCAGGCGCTCACGACCGTTTTGTTCGTTGACGTCGGTCTTCTTATTCTTGCGGCATTCGGTCTTGCATCTGTTCCCGAGGCAATAGTTCTCGGAGCAATAGCCACCGCAACCGCTCCCGCCGCAACTCTTATGGTCGTTAAGCAGTATAAGGCAAAGGGTCCCGTTACCGAGGCGCTCTTGCCCGTCGTTGCACTTGACGACGCTATCGGCCTTATGATATTCGCCATATCGAATTCTATCGCAATGGCTATCCACTCCGACGCCGGCATAAGCGTTAAAACGATCCTTATAGATCCCCTTTTGGAGATAGTACTTTCTCTCGGAGTAGGTCTTGTAATCGGTGTTATTCTCGCAGTGGTCATCCGCTTCTTCCACTCAAGAAGCAATAAGCTCTGCCTTATGATAGTTTCGGTTTTCTCAGGCGTAGGCGCATCCATTGCCTTTGATGAGCTTTTGGGAATTCCGCTTTCTTCACTTCTCGTCTGCATGATGATAGGCGCAGCGTTTTGCAATCTCAAGGACGATGCGGTTACCATCATGGAGGGCTCGGAGAGATGGACTCCTCCTCTCTTCCTTCTCTTCTTTGCAATCTCGGGTGCCGAGCTTAATCTCGCCACCGTCCTTTCGGTAGGTGTGGTAGGTATCGTTTACCTTGCAACCCGTTCCGCAGGTAAATGGTTCGGCGCATTCCTCGGTGCAACCGTTACCAAGGCCGACACGAATATAAGAAAATATCTCGGCGTTGCGCTTTTACCCCAGGCCGGTGTTGCGATCGGTATGTCGCAGATAGTTGCGGCGACCTTCCCCGATATCGCTTCAACCGTTACCACCGTTGTTTTGTGTGCAACCCTCATTTACGAGCTCTTCGGCCCGGTACTTACAAAGATCGCTCTCCAGAAGGCGGGAGAGATCGTAAAGCCCGAAAAGAAAAAGAAACAGCCCGAAACGAAATAAAACACAAAAAATCTCACCCTTTGGCGTGATACTCTTAACGGAGTATCACGCCAGTTTTATTCGCCTACGGCGAGTTGTATTGCTACGCAGTGATATTCGGCTTACGCCGAGTGATATTCGCTACGCGAGTTTTGTGGCGAATAAAATATCACTGAAGCTGTAAGGCTTCAATATCACTATTGAGATAGCAATAATATCACTCCGACGTAAGTCGGAATATAACTTGACTAACCGTAGATCTTATTGTATAATATTGGTAGAGGTGATATTATGTCAAACAGCATTTTAAGGGATAAAGCGAAGGATTTTGCTAAAAACATTGTTTTTCTCTGCCGTAATATGAAAGCAGAACACAAGGAAACTGTTTTGATAAATCAATTATTACGTTCCGGTACCTCTATTGGAGCAAATATACACGAGGCACAGTATGCCCAAGGCACAAAGGATTTCATATCAAAGCTTGAAATAGCGCAGAAAGAATGCTATGAAACCGAGTATTGGCTTGAACTTTTGTTTGAAACTGGTTGTATAGAAGAAACTATTTATAAATCAATTCAAAATGATTGCGGTGCTATACGCAGAATGCTAATATCCTCGCTAAATACAATCAAAGCAAAACAAGAGTAGGGGTATGGGCTTTGCCCGAAGCATTTGTAATACAAAGGCGAAACTGGCGATAAAATGGTGCGATAAGAATTTGACGGAGGTTATTTATATGAAAAAGTTGATAGTATTAGCTGGTTCTTTGTTGTTGATTGCATTGATGTTTTTCTCTCTTTCTTCCTGTTCTAAGGTTGAAATAGAAGCAGGTGAAACAACGGCAGTATTTCGATATGGAGATGCCGATATAACTAAACCATTGTCTGACGAAGATTCCGAGATTGTAAGAGAAATATTTAATGGAAAGAATCTGTACTCAGATTCTCCCTCTTGTGGTTTTAGTGAAAATGTGGCTCTTATAATAGACGGTGCTCCTTACTGTGTTGCTTGCGATGATTGTGGAAAAATATATAATATTGAAAAAGACAAGTATTTCAATTTGAGCGACAAGGAGAATGAAATCCTTCGCAGTTTGCTTCTAGAATACGGCTTTACATTTCCTTGTGTTTGATAAATTCCAATTTGTTAAACACAATAAAACAACCCCCGACAGACCTTCAAAAATCTGTCGGGGTTAATTATTTGTTTTCCGCGGAGCAAATCTGCGCTATATAAGCAAACTGATTCGTAATTTCTCCGCTAAGAACATCACCCTTTATGGGGTGAGATTTTTTTCATTCCTTTAACTGCTTTAAGGCGTCAAGAAGCTTTTCGGGAAGCGGTACTCCCATTTTCCCTGCATTTTCAAGCACCGAAAGTCCCTCGTTTGCAATCATAAAATAGCAAAAGGCGGTTTTGAATATAAAATCGGTCTCAAGCAGACGGTCAACCATTACCGCAACCACCACGCAACAAAGTATCACTATCTTTTTAAGTATTCCCAAAAGTCCTATGCTGCTTGAAAGGGTCTTGGTGTATGCTGCCGCAACTATTCCGGTTATATAGTCAAGCACTATAAAAACAAGGAGAGTAACGACAGAAACGTCTATACCGCCAAAGATATAGGTTATGAAGGTGCAAATCGCCGCAAAGATGCCCTTTAATGCGATCATCAAGCCGTTCATGCAACGTCCTCCTCGCTTAAGTATAGCATCTTTCTTACCCTTTCGATATCCGCCTCGGAGAAAAGTCCGCTTTGCTTCATAAGTCCGAATTCCCTTATAAGCAGGCTTTTATACGCCGTACCCTTATAGGTGGAATTCTTTATCATATTGTCGCAAAGGGTCTTTAACTCCTTATCCGAAAGAGTACCCTCCTTTGCCTCTTCCTCGTTTTTCTTCATTTCGAGATATTCGGCGTTTAAACGGTTCTTTATTTCGTCAAGCTTTACTCGGGTGTCCGAAATGAGCTTCTGCTCCGCATTTTTGAGAGCCTCCTCCTCGTATTCCTTAAGAAGCTCGCGCTCTCTTTCCTCTGCCGCCGCCTTGTTTTCAAGCGCCATCACCGTTTCCTTAAGCTCGTTTTCGTTTATTCCCTTTTGAATAACTGCCTTTTCGAGATAGTCCTTTGTATCCTCCCGCGCTTCCCTTCCGGTAACGCCGCCATAAACGTTTTTAAGCTCGTTTATACGGGAGCTGTTTTTCAAATCGGCCTCGTCGGCATAAAATCTTGAGGTCGCCTCCCTTTTCGCCGCCCTTTTATCGGAGATAAGTTCGCTTGCCGCAGCCGCACTCTCGTCGTTTATCCTTTTCTTTTTAAGCTCCGACTCGGCTCGGAGCTTTTTAACCGCCGCCGAAAGTGACGAAACGGCGCTTTTTGCCTTTTCCTTTTCATTTATTTTCTTATTTTCGCCAAGCTTTGAAGCAAGCTCGTTGATATCATTTAAAACAGCGTTGTTTTTTTTCATTTCTTCACTTCCTATCTTCTGTTTTTCGTATAAAGCTTTGCCGCCGCTATGCCAAGCTCGTCAATCTGCAGGTCCTCACCCTCATTTTTGGAGCGTATCAGCACCCCAAGGCTGTAAAACCTTTCCTTCTTTGCTTTGATCCTGATGATTTTTTCGCTTTTTGCAAATCCCGTTTTTATCGTGTAGGTGATCGGTTCTTCGGAGATATCGCCTATTACCGATATTTCTCCTCCGTTATAGGCCTCAGTTTTTAAAAAAATGTCGGTAAGCTGCTTCTTGCGAAAGGGTGTATTGAAGTCAATTCCCTCGAGGTAGCAATATGCATCTACCGGTCTTCTTTCACCGTTTGGTGTGAGATCGTCGTAAATTTCGGAAAATTTACACAGATATCCGTTTGAATCAATAAAGGCGATCTCTGTGCCCTGCTCAAAAATACAAGAGGCGGAAATGCCCTCAAGGGTGTAAAAAATATCGTTTTTATAGTTCCAGACCAGAATCAGCCCGTCCGCCGTGACCCACAGCTCGTTTTTCGTCTTTATATTGAAAACATTTTTAAAGCCCGCTCTTTTCAGGGTTGCCGATACCCTATCGCTCAAGCAAACCACGTTTTTCTCGCTTTTTTCAACAGTCGAGGCAATTTTTTCAAGCCTTGAATTCGTTAAAAAAACAGGGGCATTGTTTGCAATAACCGCTTTTCCCTCCAACACCCGCACTCCGTCGTTAAGAAGCGAAAGAGGATAGGAAACGTCGCCGTTTTCGGAAATACGCAAGCTGCTTGCATATATTCCCGATGAGGAAAATATTATCATCTGTCCGTAATGGCAGACGATATCGTAAATAAATCCCGATGAGCCAACCTCGTCGGAGTTGTCGATGGGGAAATAGTTTACCTTTCCGCCATTCGAATAATAGCGTCGGTTGCTTTCAGAATTCCACAAAAAGAGGTCGCTTTCAAGAGTTCCTCCGAAAAAGACCGCATTATCGCAGCTTATAATTTCATTTCCGTTTCCGAAAAGCTCTCCCGCGCGGTAGGTCGCCTTCAGCTTTACTCCCTCCGGTAACGGCGGCGAAACGGTAAAGCTTCCGTTTTCACCGAGAGTCGCGCTTACCGAATATCTGCACTCTACCGTCAGATCGGAAACATTTTTGTATTTCAAAAAATACGGCGTGGTGCCGTCTGATATGAATTCCTCCGAAACAAGATCCGTAAGAGCATTTTCCTTTTCAAACGGAGTGTAGATGGCACCTGAGGGAGATTTATTTATCGCAACGGTGGGAATATAGGGTGTTTCTTCTATTATCGAAAGAGTTTTATCAAAGCAGGTGAATTCTCCTCCTATAAGATAGAGCTTATCGTTCTTTATAAAGCATTTGCCTCTTCCCGCTTTCTTGCGGTCATATATCTTTACAAAGTTGTAGGTCTGAAAGCGGTAGCCCCAAAGCGCCGTTTCGGTGAGAACGAGAAAGGAAAAGTTGTAGTTCGTTTGCGTTTGGAAAAAAACGACCTGCAAAACCTCTCCTTCAACCGCATTTTGTGAAGCTGCGGAATATCCGTTTCGCTTTTTAAGCCTTCCGTCGTCGGTGACGATAAAATTCGCAAGGGCGCGTGCTTCCCCGGAAACGGTCTTTTGGGAATTAAGACTGTCGTTAAGCCCCAAAAATGCGGAAATCGAAACGGCGGTATCAGAAACTGCCATTTGCTTCACACTCCGTTCCAACCGTATCGGTTATCTCCTCGAAAAAGCTTTGCGATTTCACGGCGCGAAGTCGGTTTCTTGCCCGCTCGAATTTCTCCGTAAACTCTGCTGAAAGAGAGGGATTTTCCTCCTTCATAAACGCCGCCGCAAGAAAGTAAGGGACGGTTGAAAGAATATCGTTATCGGAGTAGGAAAACTCCGAATTTTCATCGGTTATCGGCGCGGGAGAGGCGGTATATAAAACAGCTGCCGTTCCGGTGAAGCCGCCGCCGATAACAGCTACCCCCTTGATTATTTCAACGCCCGCATCGTTTGGAACTACGGAAACGGTTGAAAGATAATCCTTTGGAATGGGATACGCCTGCTTCTCGTTGAAATCGAATACCTCGCTTTTTATAATGTCGATATAATAAATGAGCTCGCGCTGAGCCGCATCGCAAAGCGCAGGCGTTCTTTTTGCAAGCTGTGCGGTGAATTCGTTTTCAATGACATCGCCGCTTACGTCGATATAATCGCAAAGAGCCATAGCTCTTTTAAAAACGTCGTTAACTGTTACGCTCATTGTATTCTCCTTTCGTCACCGCTTGCCCGAAGGCTCGGGCAAGCGGTTTTTCCTTGTAGATTGATCAAGCGGAGGGTCCGGTACAGAGCTTAAGTACAACAAGCTCCGAGGGGCGTACTACCTTCGCGCCGTAAACGTGAAGTCCCTTTACCGCATCGGCAAAAAGTCCTTCGGGGCGGTAAGCCTCCATCTTCTTCATCTGTCCCACGAATGCAATCGCCTTTCTGGTTCTTGCAAAGCAATAGTGGTAGTTTGATGCGTCGGTAACAATGCAGTTGCTCATGTAAACCTTAAAGTTGTCAAACATTCCCACAAAGCCGCTTCCGAAGGTGTTTCCGTTGGGAGTCTCGCGGAGCACCTTTGCCTGCCAGAGGATCTGATAGATGGCGGGAGATACCTCAAGGAAAAGCTCCTCGTTCTGCGGAACGTTGTTCTCGTAAAGAACCTTTGCCGCAGAAGCGATTATAGAGGTGATGTTGTCCACGGAGGGACCGATGTTCGTAATAATCTTGCCTGCCTCGCTGTGAAGACCGTAAACGTACTTATCCGCATCGGCAGCAAGTGCCGCTGCTGCCTCGTGCATGCAGCTCTCCATAATATCGGGAGCAGACTGAAGCTCGTCAACGTCGTCAACCATAAAGTTTACGTATTTGAGCTGGTCGATGTTAAGAGTAGTGGAGCCCGCACCCTCGAGAGTTTCGGGAGCGAGAATGTCGGTGCCCACGGTGTAGGTGTTTACGGTGGGACGCTTGGTCCAGTTGATCTGAATGGAGCTGCCTGCGTTTGCGGCGTCCTTTTCGTAAATTCTGTTACAGAGCGAAGCGCCTACCGAAAGAGTATCTCTTTCTCTCTCGATTGCCTTTGCCCATATCTTCGGCTTAAAATTAGTGTATGCCATTTGCTTTTTCTCCTTTTTTAATTATCTTTTTTCCGAAAGCCTGCTCATAGACTTTATTGCTCTTTCGAGATTTCTTGAAAGCTCACCGTCGGTAAGAGCGTCAAGTTCGTCATCGCTGTAATACTCTCCCGAAACGGGTGAAGAGCAGCTCACGGCTTCGTTTGCCGAAATACCGTTTGACTCCTCCTCTGTCTTTATCTCCAAAAGAGTTTTAAGTCTTAAAATCTCGGCCTTCAGGCTTTCGGTCTCCATTGCCGAGTTGTAGCGGTTAAAGCATTCCGAAAGATTTTTTCCCAAACGGTATTCGGCAATTACACTGTCCGGAATGGCTTTAACATCAACTGTGGGGTTATCTCTCAGGAAGCAAATAAGCTCCTCTTCCCTTGATTCCTTCTCCGAAGCCAGAACGTCCTCGAGGAATTTCGCCCTGTCATCATAGCCGCACTCTCTTGAAAGCTTTTCAAGGAGAATAAGGCTTTTATCCGACTTAAGCTCGTTTAAGCTCTGAAGGACCTTATCGTAGTTTAACCCCTTTTGCGCAAGCATTACTGCATCGCTTTCGGGCAAAAACAGCTCTTCGTGGTTGTATTTTACCTTTAACCTAAACGGTTCGTTTTCCGTATGCCCGATTTCGTTTGTAATTTCCTGCATTTCGTTTGTTTCCATTTTTATTTTCCTTTCATATCGTGGTGGATATAAATATATCAAAGCTCCTCACGGTTTGAGGAAAGCTCCGAAATAAGCTCGTTTACCGCAGGCACGTAGCCCTTGGGGAGTCTTTCAAGGTACTGAACGGCGTTTATCGCGCCCGAATTGAAGAGAGTCGAAAGCGCCGCAACCGAATTAAGCTCGGAGAAGTAGCTCGAGGGACCCACGTCTATTTTCACTCTCACCGCGGCGCGCGCTATCTCCGAGGGCTTGTAATCAAATCTTGCAAGACCCTTTTCGTTTGAAAGCAAAAGCTCCTTTTTTGCGGTGAATTTCGTTTTCAGGAAGTCAAGCCAGATAAGCGCTATATCCTCGGTGAAGTTATAGAGATTTTGCTTTATTATCTCCATCGGGATTGCCGCGTTCTGACCGAGCGCCGCAATAGCCGCAGCGTTATCGGGACGAATGCTCTGTCCCAAAAGAACGTCTGTCGCGCCCATACACTCCTCGGTGTATTTAACGGCACGGTCAACGAGCGCCATCGCATTCGGGTCTATTCCCGCACCCTCAAGATATTTTGCAACCCCGCTTATATCGCCGTTTACCGGAAGCGCCGCACCAACGGCGTTTGACCAGCTCGCAACCTTCGTTTTATCGTAAACGACCTTTGGGAAGGCGGTATCCATAAGGCTCTTCATTGCCATTGCAAACATTTTGTTTATAAATATCTGATTGGGAATTATCCCCTTTGCAAAGCTTTCTCCGTGGTAGGAGCCCTTTTTCTCGGTCCAGTTTGCAAATGCGATGGGGTAACGGGTAAGTCCCGTGTTTACGCCGCTTTTAAGCACGACCTCACGGGTGGACTTGTTAAACCTGATATTTCCGTCCTCGCCTCTGTAATACTTAATAAGATAGGTGGTTCGTGCGGAGCCGTCGGTTTCTCCTTCTTTGCAAAGCTCGGCCTCCGAATCGGGTAATATCTTCTCAATTTCCTCCTTCGTAAGTCCCAACGCCTTTGCTTCGGCAATAAGCTCGGAGGTAAAGCATCTGCCCGCAATGATTATATAGGGCTGACGCGAAACGTCGTTTGTGGTGACGTCACCGAAAAACACCTTTGCGCCGTCGATAAGCTCGGTTCTGAAGTCACCCTTTATCCCGTTTGCCCTCACTACCGACTTATCCCAATAGACGTGGGCGCACATATCACCCGTTATTGCCGCGTCAAGAAGAGCATTCTTGAGCTTTACGTCCATCTTATTTTCTTCCCAGACGTAATCGGCCTCGCTGTTTAAGATCTCGCTAACTCTTTCCTCCTCGGTACGGTAGGTTATCTTTATCGGTGAGGAGCAGATGTAGGCTATAACGTAGTCGATTATTCTTTTGAAGATATTGAATACGGGAGTAGGCAGATTGTTTGCCTTAACTCCGTGCCATTGGTCGCCTCTGTAAAAGCGCTCGTTTTTTGCGGCGTTTGATTTGAATCCCGTCTGTGCGGCGTAATCGCTTCCCTTTACGTAAAGGAGCCAATCAGACGTGACCTCTTTTTCCTTTAACCTATTTCTCAATTTCATTTTCATCTCCCGTGTAATTCATAATTGCTTCCAGCTCTGCCTCGATATCGAAGTCAAAGCTTTCATTTTCCTTTTGCTTTAATGTCTTTTCCTTTCCGAAAAGAATTGCCGCAAGCGAAAGGGTTACGGCAATTCCAGAAAGAAGACCCGACAGGTAAATAAGCATTTTTTCTCCTTTTCATTCAAAAAGATATTTGTGGGTCGGAACACAGTCACACTCTTCCCTTTCAAAGGGATTTCCGAAGCTTTTTTCAAAAGAAAACCTCTCTTTTTTCTCGAAAAAGCAGGGACGCGACATTGCTCCGTAACGAAGCGCCTCCGGCGCATGGGTGATCTCGTGAGGACTGTCGGAAACGTCCTCGGGGTTTTTCTTGGAATGGGTAAGAAGCGGCAGACATCTTGTGAGATTCAGACAGCACCCCTCGAAAAAACGAAGCCTCGGAGTTTCGGTTTCGCCGCATCTCAAAAGCTCTCTCAAAAGCCGGAGTCCTCTCACTCTGCCGTTGTCGGCGGGGATAAGTCCCGTTAACCCCGCGACGGCAAATATCTCAACTCCCGATACGCCGCTTTCCTGCCTTCTGTTCCAAAGGTCCGGTGAGGCAACGGTGTATTCTATCCTCTCATTGTCGGGGGTAAGCTCGAGTATCCGCTTTGCCGCCTCCGAAAGAGTGAGGTTTGGCTCGTAAAGCTCGCGGTAAATATACATTTGTCCGCTTTTGTCAACCGCCCACCAAAGACATGCCGTCATATCAAGACCGTAGTCAAGTGAGCGGAAAAGGGTATGTCCTTCAACCGAAAATGGGGTTATTATATGCTTTCTTTCGGAGAACTCCGAAAAATAGGCACCCTCGAAAAAGCTCCAATCGCCCTCCAGAAGACGCCGTCTTTCCTTTTCGGGAAGCTCTGAAAGCCGCTTTATATAGTCGGGGTCCGACTTCATCAAAAAGTCGTTATCCGAAACGAAGGAGGGAATAAATTTTATCTTTCTGCCGTTTTTTATATATTCCCTTCTGTCTATAAATCGTCTTTTCACAAACTCATGACCCACACCGCCGGGGTTCCCGGTGGATTTCACCTTTTTCGGATATCCGTTTGAGCCGCGGAGTCTTGAAAGCATATAGAGATACTGTCTTTCGGTGAAATGAGTAAGCTCGTCGAAGCGGATAACGTCGTATTCCGCCGACTGATAACGCGTTACGTCCTCCTCAGATTCGAGATAACCAAGCTCTATTACCGAGCCGTTTTTGAAATGCCAGCTGTGCTTTGATGACAGGTATTTCCCCGCCCGCGAGGGAAAAAACCTTTTGGTAAGCGGCACTATGCTTCTTTCAAGCTCCGGAAAGGTGCGGCGCAAAACGAGCTGACGCGAGCCCGGATATTTAACCGAAAAGAAAAGTGCGTCTATCACCTGCGCGCAGCTTTTTCCGCCGCCTGCCGCCCCGCCGAAGAATATCTCGTCGGCGTCGGTGTTAATGAATTCCGACTGCTTTGCCGTTACCGTTATTTCTTTTTTCATTTCACGTCGCCCGTTACGGTAAGCGCGATGTCAAGGTCCTCCTCCTTTTCGTCCTTGCCGTATCCGAAGACGTTCTGGAGGCAGATGTTTACCACCGTGGGATTGAATTTCTTAAACGCCGCGCCCGAAAGAAGCAGATGCTCCATTTCGTTCATAGCCCTAACGTAAGCGCGGCGCAGCTCTTCGTTTTCACTCTCGGAAAGCTTAAAAAGCTCCTCCTTTGTGATCTCAAGATAGTTTGCAAGTCCCGCCGCCGTAGGCATCTCCTTTTCCTTTTCGTAAAAGGTTGAAACGTAGCGGTTAAGCCTTTTTACAAGTATTTTTTCGCTCATTTTTTCTCCTTTCCTTCTTTTCGGTTTACAGGTGATATTTTAAACCCCGTTTTCTGCAAAAAACTGCAATCATTGAGACTTTTTTCATCTTTTTTTCATTGACATTACTTTACAAATTTGCTATTATATAATAAATAATATTATAGGAGGCAAACAAATGAAAAGAATCACGGCAATTTCGCTTGCGGTATTACTTCTTCTCTCCGCTCTTTTGGGGCTTTCCTCTTGCGGCGGAAATAAGAAAATTCCGTTAAACGACTATTACAGCTACCTTACTGATTTTGAAAACGACGAGTCCGACTGGGCAAAATCCATAAGAGCAGCGGCTGATGCGGTAAAGGCAAGCTCCACTACGGGAAATTCAAATCTCTATATTCCCAAGGGCGTTTATGAAATAAACGGTATGCTCCAGATCCCCGTCGGAGTAAACCTCATATTTGAGGAGGGCGCAATCTTCAAGCTCGGCGCAGAAGCCACCTTCAATATGAACGGCAGAAATATAATCGCTCCCAAAACTCAGATATTCGACGTGGCCGACGGTGCCAAAATAATGGGAAGCGGATTCTTCTCTGCAAGCGTCGGTTGTCCCGAATGGTTCGGTGCAAAGGTCAACGACGATATCGACGATTCCAAGGCTATAAACTACGCAGTAGGCTGCTTTGCAACCGTTGAGCTTTCAAAGGGCACCTATAACGTTGATAAAAACATCGATCTCAACACCGAATCCAAGACTCACACCTCTCTTATCATCAACGGTGCGGGCGATAACGAAACCATTTTAAAGGTCGCCCCCAACGTTAAATGCTTCTTCTTTGACGGCTCCAAGGTGTTCTATTATCTTATCGAAATAAGAAACATCGGCTTCGAGGAGGTCGGCGGCGGCAGAACAGGTATGGCAATATCCGTTCGCGGTGCAACTCCCAACGCTTCACCCAAGGCAGTTATCACCGATTGCTCCTTCAAGGGCTTTAATACCGCATTTGACACCGGAAACTCCGGCTTCGTCCATTTCAATAACAACTACGCCGAAAACAACGAGGTCGTTTGTGAGATCGGCGGCGGCGCCATGTTCCTCTTCTACAAATACAACAAGGCTGTTTCAAACGGCTACTTCCTCCGCTGCGATATCCCCGCTAACGGCGGTTATTCAAACGGTATAGACATCGTTGAAAACGAGGTCTCCAAATCGGAGCAGTATGATATCTTCATCAAGGAGAATCAGGCGGTATTCATTGAGAAGTGCAGCTTTACAGACGGCAAGGGCGAAGCCTCCGTCTATCTTGCAAGCGTTTCCGATTTCAGAATAACCGACACCGTTATCACCTCAAGCCCCGAGGCTCCCGAAAGAGTCGCATACTACAACAAAAACTCCCACTCGGGCTATATTTATAACTGCGATATCAAAAACAACGGCACCGGCTTATTCTTCGACGGTCCCAGAAGCTGGAGATGTATGACCTACGTCAACGCCTGCACCTTCGAGAACAACTCGGTTAACGATATCAATCTCAAGAGCATGAGCGATATCAAAATAGTGGGCAACGATTTCAAGACCGCCTTCTCGCACAGCGGAAAGGCATTTGAGATCAAAATAAGCGACGTAAGAGTTAAAAACGTTGTTATTGCGGAAAACACCTTTGCTTCCAAGTCGGCTCACTTCGGCGATGCCTTCGGAAGCGATAAGACCATCGAATACGACAACGTATTCAACGGCTGAGAAAGGAGATAAAAAATGAGAATCAATAAAGTATTATCAATCGTTTTGGCTTTAGCTCTTGTTTTCTGTCTTTTTGCAGGCTGTGCACCTCAGAGCGAGCTTTCCTACTACGTTCCCAAGCTTACAGACTACGCTTCATCAAACATCTATGCAAATATCCAGAATATCTGGCTTTCTGCCAACGCACAGTATAACGAGGTTCCCCTGAATGCCACCCTCGACGGAACCGAGAAGAACCTCAAAAATCTCACCGTTGATTTTGCCGCCAAAAACGACGGCAGCGAGGATATTTCCTCAGCTCTCAACGAGGCAATTACCGCTATCGGCTCAGAGGAAGGCTACATTCATCTCGTAACCGGTCTTTATAAGCTTTCTTCCGATATAACCGTTCCCGAGAACGTAACCGTTTCCTTTGCACCCGGCGCAGTTATCTCGGTTGACGCGGGCGTAACCCTCACCATTGATTCAAAGAAGATATACGCTCCCATTGCAAAGATCTTCGAGGGCGAGGGCACCGTTTCCAGAATGAAGAATATCGAGTTCGGTTATCCCCAGTGGTTCGGCGCAATAATCGGCGATGAAAACGGCGATTCCGATGCCTTCCAGAAGATAATCAATGCCGTTGATACCATCTATCTCATCTCCGGCAGATACGATCTTGAAAAGACTGTCGTTATCCCGCAGGGCAGAAACATCTCGATAATCGGTCAGGGTCAGTACAGCCTTTCTTACCTCTATATCACTGCTCCCATTGCATTCAGCTATCAGCGCGAGGCAGGAAGTGAAAAGACCGACCTCTACATCACCGGCGTTTTGTTCAAAAGCGATAACGCCAACACCGCAGTTTCTTTCCACGGAATCGAGGGTGCAACCGACAGTTCGCTCAAAATAACCAACTTCGTTTACGACAGAATGCACACCCTCGTAAGCATCTCCTACGTAACCGGTTGTGAATTTGCCGATTCGAGAGGTGTTATTACCAAATACAGCTTCGTTCTCGGCAAGCAGTGCAACGATACCACCTTCGGCTCCTTCCTCTCTCTTTCGGGCGGCTCCTTTATAGTTGCCGACGGCGGCGAGGAAAACGACGGCAAGTCGAAAGGCATCACCCTTCTTAACAGCTGCAGCGTCTGGGCTTACGCAAGTGATATAATCATCAAGAACTATTCCGATATCTCCATCAAGCAGGGCGGCTATGACCTCGGCTGCAACCAGTATCCCGGAACCGACAACCGCGCAGCAATCGTTTTCGACGGTGTAAAGAACGCCTCGTTCGACGGCAACTGGATAGCTACCTGCCCCGATGCCCCCTACTCCGCAAAGGAATTCCGCGACGGTATCCTTATCATAAACGGCTGTGAGAATATCGGCATTCGCGGCAACTCCATCGTTAACAACAGAATAGGCGTTAACGTTGATAACGGCACCGACGTAAATGCAAATATTGAAATAGTAGGTAATAAGGGCGAGGGCAACTTCCAGCACGACTTCTACCTTGCAAACTCAAACGGAGTAAAATTAAACTACAACTTCTGCTACTCCTACAAGTGGAGAGGCATTCCCCACGAGATCTCGGGCGGCGGCAACCTCAAAAACATAGAGGTTATCGGCAACTCGCTCGGTAACGCGCAGTATGACCTTATTTCTCAGATCGGTCTTACCGAAAGCTACAAGTGCGATTACAACCTCTTCTCCGTAACCTCCTGATAATAAGCAATTTAAAAGGAAGCGAAAAATTCGCTTCCTTTTTCTTTTTTCTCATTCACACATTTTTACCCGCCTTCATAGTATGAACTATAAACGAAAGGAGGTAAACAGAATGTGTAATGATAACAGCTGCTTAAGCAACAGCACTCTCTTCTGGATCTTCATCGCTGCAATAATCGTTCTTCTTTTCTTCACAGGCGACAGAAACTGCGGATGCGGATGCAATAACAACTCCCTTGGCAACGGTTGCAACTGCGCAGGCGGCAGCTTCTAACGGCAAAACATAATAAAAACAGTCTGCTTTTTGCAGACTGTTTTTATTTTCTCTTGAAAAGTTTTCAATTCGGTTGTATAATAGTAGCATAACGTCTTAAGGAGAAACAAAATGAAGCTTAAATCAACTGTTTTAATCGTTCTTGCAATAACTCTTTTTGTCCTTTCGGGCTGCACCCTCTTTTGCAAGCACGAGTGGAATGAGGCAACCTGCACCGCCCCCAAAACCTGCTCTCTCTGCCAAAAAACAGAAGGCGCCGAGCTCGGTCACGAGTGGAATGAGGCAACCTGCACCGTTTTAAAGACCTGCTCCCGTTGCGCAATTACCGAGGGCGAGCTTGCACCCCACGATATGAAGGAAGCAAACTATCAGGCTCCCTCAACCTGCAAAAGCTGCGGTCACACCGAGGGCGAAAAGCTTACCCCCTTCTACGTTTCGAAGGGCGCAACCGTTATAACCGCCGAAATGGGCAAGGAATACAATTATAAAACCGGTTGCTACACAAGCGGAAGCCGCTCAACCACCGGAAAGCTCCGATGGGAGGATCACGAGGTCTTTACCTCAAAGGAGGGCTACGAGGAGGTAGATGGCTACGAGTGGCACACGGTAACCGTTAAGATAAGATTTTACGATGAAAACGCCCAGACCTACGGCTTTGTTGTCCAGCCCGGTCTTGACGATTATTACACCGGCGACACCTCTCCCGTAAACGATAATATCAACACCTTCAAGGTTAACGTAAACGGCGAGATATACGATAAATGCCTTATGCAAAACAGCGAGGGCAGCTTCTCGGCTTGGAAAAACGGCTCCTGCACCTATACGGGAGAATATGCCTGGCGCGTGCCCGTGGGCTATGACGGACACGTTATAATGTTTTACCACTCAAGCCTTTCGGGACAAAACGTTTTTGACAATCTCGATAAGCCCTACCTTTTCTTCGTTTTTGAATAAATAAAAGGAAAAAGCGGTCAGCTTAATGCTGACCGCTTTTAATTTTATCTGTGGATATCAAAGTAGCCGTCTTTTAAAGCCCCGATTTTTTTGTGCAAAATAAACAAAAGCACCCGCCAAAAAGACGGGTGCAACAAAAAAATTTTATTTAATTATCTCAAATTCGTATTCGCGTGAGCCGAGTCCCTCGGCTTCAAGCGCCGCAACCTGCACGAAGGGGTCCTTTCCGTGAAGGCGCTCAAAAAGATGTCCCTTCTCCGAAAGCTCCTTGCCCGCGGGCACGCCCTCTTTAATAAGGTTTTCAAACTTAATAAGGTCAAGGCTCGCCTGCTCAACCGAAACTATCTTCTCACCCGCAACAATGCCTATATCGGGCACGAGAGAGGGAGTGGTCATTCCCCAGCAATCGCAAAGGGCGGTTATCTGGGTAAGCACGTTTATAAAATAGACGTTTTCGCCAAACGGCTCCAGAATAGTTTTCGTGGCAAGCGCCATTCCCTTTTGGAAATCAAAATAGCCGTCGGCACGCATCTCTATTGCGTTTTTCGGGCAGACCTTAACGCAATGGCGACAAAGAGTGCAGTGGTGGTAATTTATGCGGTATTTGCCATCTTTAAAGCTGTTTGCAAAGTGGTTGCAGGCGTCAATACATTTGTTGCAGTGAATGCAGGCATTTTCATTCCACTCAAGACCGCCCTCAAGACCGTGAAGCTCGCGACGGGTACGGTCGGTCACACAGCCCATCGCAATATTCTTGCAGGCGCCGCCGAAGCCGCAAACGCCGTGACCCTTGGCGTGAGAAAAATCTATAAAAAAGTCGGCATCGTAAACGTGGCCCGCAATATCAACGTGCTTAAAGGTCTTGTAATCGACCTCCTTGGTGTAAAAATACTTTCCGAAATAGCCGCAATCGTCGATTACTGGAGCGCCGAGAGCCTCCTCGGTATAGCCTCTGTTTTCAGGGTGGCGCGACGCCACGTAATGGTCGGTAAAAAAGCACTCGCCGCCCGATTCCTTAATAAAATCCGCAAGCTTTCTTGCAAAAACAGGCGGAATGGTGGAATATCCTATTCCCGAGCCGACGTGCATTTTAATACACACCTTTTTGCCATTTACCTTTTTTGCAAGTCCGCTCTTTTTCAAGAGGCGGGTAAATTTTTCGGGAAGAGTCTGGCTTGCCTCGTAGCGGGTAAACGCCATAGGCGCAAAAAGAACCTTATCTTGCATTTTTCTCTCTTATCTCCTTTTCCCTTTTCTTAACTCGTAAATACATTTCAAGATCCGATTTCGCAAATGAATATTTAGTGTTGCACCAATGGCATACGACCTCGGTGACCTCGTCCTCGGAAAGCTTTGAAAGCTCTTCCTCGGGGAGGGTGAGAAGCATCAGCTCGATTTTTTCTCGCGTGCAGTCGCAATGATATTTGGGAGTTACCGTTTCGGTGACGTCGAAATCAAAGCCGTAAAGCGCCGCCTTTAAAATATCGGTTGCGGTCATTCCGCTTTCGAGCATCGATGTAACGTTGGGAAGCACCGCGATATTTCCGTCAAGCTTTTTAAGAAGCTCCTCCTCGCAGCCCGGCATTGCCCAGATGACAAAGCCGCCCGCAGCCTTTACCGAAAGGTCCTCGCTTTCTCTGTTAAGAAGCACGCCCAAAGAGCAGCAGAAGGGAGTCTGCTCGCTTTTTTGGTAGTAATCAGTTATATCCGCTGCAATTTCACCGTTTACAAGAGGTATCTGACCCGAATACGGCTCCTTTAAGCCAAGGTCCTTTATAACTGTGAGATTACCGTTTTTACCAAATGCCGTGCCTAAAGGGGCGTTTTCAAGAGGCATCCATGCGGGATCGGAGATTATTCCCTTTACCTCGCCCTTCATATTTGCGGCAACTGTCATTTTACAGCCGCCGTCAAAGCGGTAGGCAAGGCTCTCGTCCTCGCCCTTTAAGGTAATTCCTATCATCGCCGCGGCGGTAAGTGCTCTGCCGAAAAGTATCTTCATTGCGGGGGAGAGGGAAAATTTCTCGTCTGCCTTCGTTACAAGCTCGCCCGTTTCCGCCGCTATTGCTATAAATTTTTTATCCTTTGATATCGCTCTGATGATCTTATCCATTTTAAAAACCTTATCTTTCCTTTTTTGCAACGATTATGATTCTCTCATCGTTTTCCTTCGGCGCACGCTTTTTAACAAATTCGCCGCCGTATATCTTCTTTATCTCAAGACCCGATGCCGACAAAATCTCTTTTATCTCATTCAAGGGATAATAACGCTCCGAAAAGCTCTCCTCTTCCTTTTTATAAAGGCCGCCCTTTTCCTTCGAAAAAAGTGTGAGATAAAAATCGCAGATTCCGCTTTTTTCGTTGTAATCGTTTTGCCAGACAAGAGAATTTTCTCCGTCCTCAAAATAATAGCAGTTTTCGGAAAGCGAGCTTTGGAATTTATATTCGGTATTCAAGTCGAAAACGAAAAGGCTTCCCTTCATCATAAAAAGAGATATCCGAGATATCGCCCTTTTTAACCGTTTTTTATCGGTAATGTGGTTTATCACGTCGCCAACGGCATAAACACCGTCAACGGTACCGTAAAGATCAAGCTCCTCGGCACTCTGATTGAGCAAAAGCACGTCGCGCCCGAAAACCGCTTCTTTGGCTTTTTCAAGCATCTCAAAGCTTTCGTCACAGCCGATCATTGAGTAACCTCTGTCGCTCATCATGGCGGTTATATTTCCGCTTCCGCAGCCTACGTCGAGTATTATCTTTCCCTTTTCCTTTTTGAAAAGACTATCGAGAAATTCGGCGCGTTTTTCCGCGTTTACCCCCGAAAACAGATCGTAAACCGAGGATATTACGTCATAGCTCATTTCTTTATATTCTCCAATGCGGTTTTGTAGCCGTCGGTGCCGTAATTGAGGCAACGGTTAACGCGTGATATGGTTGCGGTTGAAGCGCCCGTTTCGGAAACGATCTCGCTGTAAACGGTGTTTTCCGAAAGCATTACCGCAACCTTAAAGCGCTGCGACATTGCCTTTAACTCCGAAACGGTGCAAAGATCCTCGAAAAAGTCGTAGCATTCGTCGGTGGTTTTAAGGGCAAGTATTGCCTTGAAAAGGAGATCGGTATCTTCATTTTTTAATTTACTGTTCATTTTAACCCTCGCTGATTTTGATAAGAATATTTTAACACTTTAGCTTGCGAAAGTCAAGTAAAAAAATAAAAGCCAAGAATAAATCTTGGCTTTTATGGATCTATTTAGCCGATTAGCAGCAGCCGTATGCCATCATTGCGCGAGCAACCTTTAAGAAGCCTGCGATGTTGGCACCTGCAACGAGGTCGTCGCCGAGGCCGTACTCGTTAGCAGCTGCAACGGAAGCAGCGAAGATGTTGTGCATGATGCTGTGGAGCTTCTCGTCAACTTCTTCTGCGCTCCAAGCAAGACGCATGGAGTTCTGAGTCATTTCAAGGCCGGAAACGGAAACGCCGCCTGCGTTAACTGCCTTGGAGGGAGCAACGATAACGTTGTTTTCCTTAAGGAATGCGATAGCTTCGTTGGTGGTGGGCATGTTGGCAACCTCAACGTAGTACTTAAGGCCGTTTGCTACCATCTGCTTTGCTTCCTCAAGACCAACCTCGTTCTGAGTTGCGCAGGGCATCATGATATCAGCCTTAACGCCCCAGGGCTTCTGACCCTTGAAGAACTGTACGCCGAATTTGTCAGCATAGTCCTCAACTCTGTTGCGGCAGGAGTTTCTCATTTCGAGCATATAGTCGATCTTCTCTTTGGTGCCTACGCCATCGGGATCGTAAACGTAGCCGTCGGGTCCGGAGATGGTAAGAACCTTACCGCCGAGCTCGTTGATCTTGGTTACTGCGCCCCAAGCAACGTTGCCGAAGCCGGAGATAGCAAAGGTCTTGCCTTTGATGGTATCCTTGAAGTGCTCGAGCATTTCAACGGTGTAGTAAACTGCGCCAAAACCGGTTGCCTCGGGACGGAGGATAGAACCGCCGTAGGGCATACCCTTACCGGTGAGAACGCCGGTGAACTCGTCGCGAAGTCTCTTATACTGGCCGAAGAGATAACCGATCTCTCTTGCGCCAACGCCGATGTCGCCTGCGGGAACGTCGGTGTCGGGACCGATGTGCTTCTGAAGCTCGGTCATGAAGCTCTGGCAGAAACGCATGACCTCACCGTCGGATTTACCCTGGGGATTGAAGTCTGCGCCACCCTTACCGCCGCCCATGGGGAGAGAGGTAAGAGAGTTCTTAAAGGTCTGCTCGAAGCCGAGGAATTTGATGATGCTTTCGTTAACGGAAGGATGGAAACGAAGGCCGCCCTTGTAGGGGCCGATTGCACTGTTAAACTGGATTCTGTAGCCGCGGTTTACCTGAACCTTACCGTTGTCGTCAACCCACGGTACACGGAATTTGATAATTCTTTCGGGCTCAACCATAAGGTCGATAACGCCCTTCTCTATAAATTCGGGGCTCTTTACCAAAACGGGGATAAGCGACTCCAAAACTTCGCTTACGGTCTGGTGAAATTCGATTTCGCCGGGATTGCGTTTCTTAACGTTTTCAATAACGCCGTCAACGTAGGATCTTACTTCTGCTGCGGTCATTGCCATGATTAAAAACCTCCAAATTTTATTTTAAGCCGCTCGGGCTTTATTCTTGATAATATTATACCAACTATTTTGGCGTTTGTCAAAACAATAATATAAAATTAACCTAAAATTAACTAAAAATAATCCAACTAAAAGGCATTTTTAATGTTATTGTAAACCTGAAATTAAAATCTCAAAAGTTTTTGCGGTTTTTTGCGGTTTTTTGAAAAATTTATTTTTCAAATTTGACTTTTATTTTGAAAAATGGTATAATAAAATTTAACGTGACAAATTTCAAGAGGTGTTTTATGAACTGGCCTGTCTTTCTTTTGAATAACGTATTGCTCGGAGCAGGTCTTGCGATGGACGCCTTTTCCGTTTCCCTTGCAAACGGCTTAAACGACCATTCGATGAAGAAGCACCGTGCCTTTACGATTGCGGGAATCTTTGCTTTTTTCCAGGCGGCAATGCCGCTTATAGGTTGGTTTTGCGTTTCAACTCTCGCAGAGCTTTTTAAGGAGTTTCAGAAATTTATTCCGTGGATAGCTCTTTTGCTTCTTTGCTTTATCGGAATTAAAATGATAATCGACGGGGTAAAGTGCGGCGGCTGCGAGGAATGCAGCTGCGGAAGGCTCTCATTTACCGCTCTTATAATTCAGGGCATCGCCACCTCGATAGACGCCCTTTCGGTTGGCTTCACCATTTCCGAATACAACGCTTGGGAGGCACTTCTTGCCGCATTTCTGATTTCACTCGTTACCTTTATTATATGCCTGGCAGGCGTGTTTATCGGTAAAAAGGCAGGCACCGGTCTTTTTGGAAAGGCGGGAATTTTAGGCGGCGCAATACTCATTTTTATAGGGCTTGAAATTTTCATAACCGGCATACTATAATGTATATAATATATAGAAAACGGAGCGGTATTCCCGCTCCGTTTTTTCGTTTAAAATCCTTTTAAAAGCTCCTTGCAGTCTGCTTCGCTTGCAGACACCGCCGTTACCGTGATCTCCGGCGCATTTCTGTTTTCCTTTATGAAAATTCCTCCCCTTTCGGTCTGGAAAAATGAAGGTACCGCTCCTCTTTCCGCCGCCGCCTCGGTATTGTAAAGCCTCAAAAGGGCTTTTCTGCTTTGCGAAAGCGAAACCGTCACCGAGCGGCTCACGCTTTTGGGAACAGCCGTTACCAGCTCGAAAAGCGGCTTTTTTGTTTTTTTGACCGCCTTGGCTATCATTGAAATACAAAAGGATGCGTCGAGAAAGCGTAATGCCTTTCGCATATTTATTCTGTCGGACTCAAAAACCCTTATTATCCTTCCGCCCGTTGCATTTTCAAGAAGCCTGTCGGCAAGCGGATAGTCCTTCGGAATATAAAGCTTTTCAAAAACAATAAGCGCCGAAAAAGCCGCAAGAGTCGGAGTATGCTCCTCCGAAAGATAGACCCCGCGCTCGTCGGTAAGTGAAAAGCCGTTTCCTCTTTCGTTTACGAAAAAGCTTATATAATCGTCCTCGGTGCAGTTGACTACGTTTTGGCAGTAAAGCTCCGAAAGCATTTCGTTTTCCGAAGAGACGTTTGCCGTAAATCCCTTTTCCGAAAAGCGTAAAAGCTCCTCCGCGTAAAGCTCCTTTATTCCGAAAAGCTCGGTCTTTTTGCCCGTGCCGCATTTTTCCCTTTTAACCGAAAGATCGGGAAAGGAGTCGGCGCCGAGATTACCGCAAAGAACGGTACCGTTTTCGGTAAAATAGGCGCCTCCTTCACAGCCGTAACGGTTTGCGGCAAATCTCCACACCGCTTCGGGTATATTCCTTAAAACGAAAACGTCAGCGCCCGAAAGGACCGCGCCGTCGGCAAAAAGCGCAAGCGCCTTCTCGCACTCACCTTCTCCGCAAACCGAGGCCATTATCTTCCCCGCACAGCTTCCGAGTCTTTTTCCCGCCTCGTATGCCTTTGAAGCCGAAAGCGCTTTGCCGTTTTTTTCCTTCGATACCGCCTTGAAACTCGGAATAACGCTGTTTTTTTCAATCACGGCACCGTTTTCTATTTCGGCGCCGGTGCCTATTACCGAATTTTCCTTTACCGTAACGTTTTTACCTATCTCCGCATCGTCAAGAATGATGCTTCCGAAGATTTTGCTGCCGTCACCCACCGTTACGTTGTCAAATATTACCGATTCCCTTATTTCGCACCCTTTTCCCTTTTTGAAATTTTCGCCAATCTGCATACAGCCCTTGCCGCCGCTTTTTTCATTGTAAAATTTCACCGCCTCTTTATAATCGGAGAGGGTTGTAATATTTATTATTTCTCTGTCGGCAATATGCCCGTAAACCGAAAATGAGGCTGCCGCATCGGGCAAGAAGTCAAGCTCAAAGCTTTTTACTTTTCTGTTTTTCCGTTTTTCAAGCGTCTTTCCCGATATCAGAGCGGCGCCGCCGTAGGTAAAATCGGAATAAGAATAGTCAACCGACGGCGGAACGAAGACCCCTTCTATCCTGCAAAGCGAAGAAATGGAAAACACAGGTGTTTTCGGGTCCCTTACCTCCCTCATCATCACGCTTACGTCGGCAAAAAGCTCCCTGTTGCTTTCCGTTAACTTCGTTATGTCCTCCGCCGTTACCGCCAAGCCCTCCGAGATCACTACCGCTTCATTTTCTTCTCCCAAAACGTTTTCGAAAAACTCGAAGAAAAACTCCTCGGCTCCGTATTTTCCGCTTTGAAAAAAGGAAAGCCTCGATGCGTTTTCGTTTTCAAATATTTCCTTTTGAATTCCCTTATCGGTTTCCGAAACCACCGCTACGTGTCTTGCACCCGCCCCGAAAAGAGCCGCGATCTGATGTGCAATAAGGGTCTTTTCCCCCATTCGGTGAAGCGGCAAAGGCTTTATCGCCGTTAAAACCGAAAGCTCTCTTTCCCTGTTTGAAACAAGAATTACACCCGTCATATTTTCATCTCCGTTATTTTATAACGGTATTATTGACAAAAATGCGGCTTTTAAAACGAAAAATCCTCCGAAAGCTCGGAGGATTTGTTTTTTAATCTATTTTTATATCAATATTTCCGGTGCTTGCATATATCTTGCAGCTGCCGCCCTCGGAATTTTCAGGCACCCTTACCTTTCCCGTGCCGCTTTTTGCATCAAATTGCTTGCCCGAAGCAAGACTGCCTCTTACGTCGCCCGTAGAGGTGTTTATCTCGATCTCGGCGGCATCAAACCGCTGAAGCAAAACGTCGCCCGTGCCGACCTCTATCTTCGCCTCTTCCGTAACCTCAGTGTCCCAAAGGGATACGCTTCCCGTTCCCGCGAACGCCGCAAGGGAGCCGATCTTGCCGCTAAAAACAAACAGGTCGCCCGTGGTTGCTCTCAAATAGGCTCTGCCTTCAACGGCCGCCTCAAGACTGACGCTTCCCGTAGAGGTCTGTATTCCTACGCTTTCAAAGGTAAGCTCTTTGGGAATTTTTACGTCGCCCGTACCGTTATCTACCATAAGCTCGCCGTAGCTTCCCGCTGGAAGCACTATCTTGACCGTTTGCGGATTGAAGTTTATTCCTATATATTCATACCACTTTCTCGTGTCGTGAAGCTCGATAACGAGAATTCCTCCTCTCACCTCTGCGGTGTGGTGCATATTCTCCTGCTCGGTGAAATACACCTCCGTTTTATCTTCGTTTGAAAGCTCGAATATCACGTTTGCCGTTTTAGTTCTGACTGTTATATGTCGGTATTTCTCGGTTATCTCCATTTGATATTCCACGTATTCAAAGGTTGAAAGACCCGAAAAATCCCAATTAAGTGCCTTCATGGCTCCGACAAAAACGGTGCCGCCCGCAATTATGAAGATCGCCGCAACGATAAGCCACGCTATTGTTCCTTTTTTCATTTTGCTTCCTCCTTTGAAAAGAGCTTTTTAATGCCCTTAAACACGGCCTTGGTCAAAAATGCCGTTCCCTTCGTAACGGCGTTTGTGCAGATAATAAGCACTATTGAAACGCCGATGAGCAAAAGGCTTGCTCCGACGGTTGCCGCCCCTGCGGCGCCGTAGCCAAAGGCCGCAAAGCCGGCCCCCGCTATAATTCCCACCACGCCGACTACGAGTGCAGAGCCAAAAGCCGCCCAGAGGGAAACGATCACCGACCACAGTGCAACGTAAGCCGATATTGCCGCAGAAATAACGGCAATCGCAACCGAAAGCCAAACGGGCGCGCTGACAATAAGAAGAGCTATCATCCACGGGCTTATTTTCTTCTTTTTCTCCGTTTCATCTGTTTCCGCGGCAGCAACGGGAAGAGCTTCCTCCTTGGGACTTTCTTCCTCCTTCGTTTCCGCCTCAGCTTCCTCCGATGCCGCAATGTCCCCGATTTCATCAATGGGGCCGACTGCCAAAACCGCCTCCTCCTCCGAAAGTCCTTCCTCCATTCTGTCCTCGATCATTTCGCTGTAAAAGTTCAGTCGCTCTATCTTTTCTTCCTTCGGAAGCCTTGAAAGCTTTTCGGAAAGCTCCAGAAGAAATTCCATTTTAGTCATTTCCGTTATCCTCCTTCGCCACAAAGGTATAAATTCTCATTATCTCTTCCCACTCCGCCTTGAATTCCTCAATTCGCTTTATTCCCGCTTCGGTTATGCGGTAATATTTTCTTAGCCTTCCGCCGTGCTCGGCGGTTCTCACCGTGAGAAGTTCTGCCGTTTCAAGCCTTTTTAAAATGGTATAAAGGGTTGACTCCGAAAGCTCTATAAACGGCTTCAGATCCTTTATTATTTTGTATCCGTAGGAATCCTCGGTTTTTATTGATGCAAGAACGCAAACGTCCAAAAGACCGCGTTTTAACTGCACGTCCATACAATACCTCTCCTTTCGTAATATATCATATCACGAAGTATTGCTTTTGTCAATAGGCAAAATAAAAAAACGGCGGAAAAATTTCCGCCGTTTTACCCGTTTTTATTCTTCCTCGTTCATTTCTCTTAAGCTGTAAGTAAGCAGCATAAGACTGTCTGCCAGATGAACGTTTTGAACTGCCACGCCGCTTGTAGCCTGAAGCTCGGCGTTGGTAAAATTCCAAAACCCCTTCACGCCGCAGCACTTCAACCGTTCAAACATTTCCTTTGCATTTGCCTTTGAGAGTGTAAGAACCGCAATATCGGGACGATGATTTTCGCAAAATGCTTTGATTCCGCTTATATCGGCAATTACGTGCTGACCGCACTGCTTGCCGATCTTCTCGGGGTTTGAGTCAAAGATTCCGAGTATCTTTACGCCGCGCTTCTGAAAGTTTATGTTGTTAACTATCGCGTGGCCGAGATTTCCCACACCGACAACTATTGCGGTGAAATTCTCGTTTACTCCGAGTATCTGCGACATCTCCTGATTGAGAGTAGGAACGTTGTAGCCGTAGCCCTGCTGACCGAAGCCGCCGAAATGGTTAAAATCCTGCCTTATCTGAGAGGCGGTTACGTTCATCTGCTCGGAAAGTTCCTTTGACGACACCTTGAGCTTATTCTGCTTATATAATTCGTTTAAATAGCGAAAATATCGCGGCAGTCTTCTTACTACCGAAACAGGTACCTTTTTCATTATAAGGTCCCCCTAACAATTTTTAGAGTTTGGAAACGGTTTCCATTACGTATTTGCCGAAATCCGCGCAGGTGGCGCCGGTATCTCTGCCAGTGACGGTGAGCTTCTTTTCCTCGAACATACAGATATCGAGTGCTCTTTCGAGTTTGTCTGCCTTATCCTGATAGCCGATGTGAGAGAGAAGCATTACCGAAGCGCGGAGCATCGAGCAGGGATCTGCATATATATCTCTGCCCTCCTCGACCATTCTGGGAGCCGAGCCGTGAATTGCCTCAAACATTGCGTAGCGCTTACCGAGGTTTGCACTGCCTGCGGTTCCTACGCCGCCCTGGAATTCGGCAGCCTCGTCGGTAATAATATCACCGTAGAGATTGGGAAGCACGAATACCTTGAAGTCCTTTCTGCGCTTCTCGTCAATAAGCTTTGCTGTGGTAATGTCGATATACCATGCGTCGGTTTCGATTTCGGGATAATCCTTTGCAACCTCCTTGCAGAGATTTAAGAATTTACCGTCGGTGGTCTTTATAACGTTTGCCTTGGTGATTACCGAAACCTTACCCTTTTTGTTCTTTCTTGCATATTCGTAGGCAAGACGGGCAATTCTCTCGGTTCCCTCGGTGGTGGTTACCTTGAAATCGAATGCTATCTCGTCGTTTACCGAAACGCCCTTTGAACCAAGTGCGTATTCACCCTCGGTGTTTTCACGGAAGAAGGTCCAGTCGATGCCCTTTTCGGGAACCTTAACGGGACGCACGTTTGCAAAAAGGTCAAGAGCCTTTCTCATTGCAACGTTTGCCGATTCGATGTTGGGGTATTTACCGCCTGCCTCGGGGGTGGTGGTGGGGCCCTTTAAGATAACGTGGCAGGACTTTAACTCCTCAAGCACGTCATCGGGAATTGCCTTCATTACCTTAACTCTGTTTTCAATGGTAAGTCCGTCAATATCCTTGAAGGTTACCTTGCCCGACTTTACCTCGTCTTCAAGAAGGAATTTGAGAACGTTTGCGCTCTCCTTGGTTATCATGGGACCGATGCCGTCGCCTCCGCAAACACCGATAACTATCGTATCGAGCTTTTCGTAGTCAACGAAATCGCGGGTCTCCTTCATTTTTTCATTTCTCTCAAGCTGTGAACGGATCACCTCTTCAAATTTGGCTGCCGCTGCTTTAATTTCTGCCTCGTACATATCAGTTGTTTCCTTTCATCATATTTATAAGTCCACCCGAAAGAAGCATTTTAAGCTGCTTCTCCGAGAAATCCGCCTTTAATGCAAAGTCAAATCCGCCGGTTACGTTGTTGACGGTTATCCTGCCGCTTGCAAGCTGATTTCTTGCGTCCTCTATTCTCAAAACGTCGTTTTCGTTGATCTTCTCATAATCCTCGGGGTTTTCAAAAACCAAGGGGAGAATGCCCGAATTGATAAGGTTTGCGGCATGGATTCTTGCAAACGATACCGCCATTACCGCCTTTATTCCGAGGTAAAGGGGAACGAGTGCCGCATGCTCTCTCGAGGAGCCCTGACCGTAGTTTGCGCCGCCGATTATAAAGCCGCCGCCCTCTGCCTTCGCTCTTTCGGGGAAGGTAGGATCGCACACCTCAAAGCAATACTGCGAAAGGTGAGGAATATTTGAACGGTAGGGAAGTATCTTGCTGCCTGCGGGCATAATGTGGTCGGTGGTGATGTTGTCGCCAACCTTTAAGACCGCCTTCTTCTCGATTATTTCGGGAAGATCCTCGTTAAGGGGGAAGGGCTTTATGTTGGGGCCGCGAAGCACCTCTACGTCAGCTCCGACGGGTGCGGGTGCATCGACCATATTGTCGTTGATCAAAAACTCGTTGGGTATCTTTATTTCGGGGAACTCAAAGCCTGCGTCGGTGGGGTCGGTAAGCACGCCGGTTATTGCGGAAACAGCCGCCGTTTCGGGTGAAACGAGATATATTTTGCCGTCCTTTGTGCCGCTTCTTCCCTCAAAGTTTCTGTTAAAGGTACGAAGCGAAACGCCGGCAGAGTTGGGTGACTGTCCCATTCCTATACAAGGACCGCAAGCGCATTCAAGCACTCTTGCGCCCGCCGCGATAATGTCGGCAAGAGCGCCGTTTTCGGCAAGCATGGTAAATACCTGCTTCGAGCCGGGGGAAACGGTGAGCGAAACACCCTCTGCAACGGTATTACCCTTAAGTATTGCCGCAACTCTCATAAGGTCAAGATAGGAGGAGTTGGTGCAGGAGCCTATGCAGACCTGGTCTATTTTTATCTTTCCGATATTCTTGACCTCGTCAACGTTATCGGGCATATGGGGCTTTGCCGCCAAGGGAGAGAGCTTTGAAAGATCAACGGTGATCTCCTTATCGTAGGTGGCGTCGTCGTCTGCCTTTATCTCAACGTAATCCTCTTCTCTGCCCTCTGCCTTTAAGAAGGCTTTGGTTATCTCGTCGGAGGGGAATACCGAGGTGGTGGCGCCGAGCTCTGCGCCCATATTGGTAATGGTTGCTCTTTCGGGAACCGAAAGCGACAAAACGCCCTCGCCGCCGTATTCGATTATCGAGCCTACGCCGCCCTTAACGGAAAGAATGCGAAGGACCTCCAAAATAACGTCCTTTGCCGAAACGAAGGGACGGAGCTTGCCGATAAGATTTACCTTTATGACCTTGGGCATGGTGATATTGTATGCGCCGCCGCCCATTGCCACTGCAACGTCAAGACCGCCCGCACCCATGGCAAGCATACCGATACCGCCGCCGGTAGGGGTGTGTGAGTCGGAGCCGAGCAACGTCTTTCCGGGCTTTCCGAATCTCTCAAGATGCACCTGATGGCAGATTCCGTTACCGGGTCTTGAATAGTAAACGCCGTGCTTTTTGCAAACGGTTCTTATGTAGTTATGATCGTCGGCATTCATAAAGCCCGACTGAAGAGTATTATGGTCGATATAAGCAACCGATTTTTCGGTTTTAACTCTGTCTATCCCCATTGCCTCAAACTGCAGATACGCCATCGTTCCGGTAGCATCCTGCGTTAAGGTCTGGTCGATTTTAAGGCCTATCTCGGTGCCCTTTATCATTTCGCCCTTCACCAAGTGGCTTTTTATAAGTTTTTCGGCTATGTTCATCGTGTTTATTGCCCCCGTGTATAATTATTCTAATAAAATATTATAATATATTATGTTTATTTTGTCAATTAAATATCCCACTCTTTCTGTTAAATTCCTGTTGCATTTTTGTTTTTTTCGTGTTATAATATAAATATACATTAATAAGAAGGTGCAATTATGAAAAAATTTAAGGTTGGTCTTCAGCTTTTTTCCATAAGCGGAGATATGCAAGCAGATATGGACAAGGCTCTTTACGAGGTAAAAAAAGCAGGCTACGATTACGTTGAGTTTGCGGGATACTTCGGAAAAACCGCAGACGAAATAAAGGCTTTGCTTGACAAACACGAGCTTGAATGTCACTCGGTCCATCAGAATATATCACTTTTCCTTGAGGAGGGTCAGAGCGCGGTTGATTTCATCAAGACCTTCGGAGTCAGATATTGCGGTGTTCCCCACTACGCCAAGGATAAGCTCGCCGGCACTCCCGAATGGGCTGAAACCGTTGAGAGATTTACCTCCATCGGAAAGCTGATGAGAGAAAACGGCATTCAGCTTATTTATCACAACCACGATTTTGAGTTTGAAAAATTTGAGGATAAATATCTTTTCGACCACATCTTCGACAGCGTAAAGGACGACCTCATAATCCCCGAAATTGACGTTGCATGGGTGACCTACGGCGGTGAGGACCCCGTTGAATATTTAGTGAAATATTCGGGCAAGGTTCCCGTTTTGCACCTTAAGGACTTTTCCGCAAAATTCTTCAAGGGCGGCCCCGTTTACGGTCTTATAGATAAAGACGGCAATGAAATAAAGGCCGATAAGGCAACCGACAACGAATTCAAATTCGAGGCTCTCGGAAACGGCGTTGTAAAGCTTCCCGAAATCCTTGAAACCGCTTCCAAGACCGGCGTTGAATATCTTATCGTTGAGCGCGATATATCTCACGATATGTCTCCCCTCGAAAGCGCAAAGGTAAGCCGCGATTATTTAAAATCATTCGGAATATAAAAAATCACTTAAAAAGCAGGCTTTGCCTGCTTTTTATTTGCATTTTACCGAATACTGTGTTATACTTTATTATATTAAGCCTTGAAAGGATGTTTTTTCTTGAAAAAACGGTTACTTTCTCCCCGCTTTACCGTCGCCCTGATAATATTCAGCTTTATGGGACAGGTTGCGTGGGTCGTTGAAAATATGTATTTCAACGTTTTTATCTATAAGACCTTTAACGCCTCGGCTTCGGATATTTCGCTGATGGTCGCCGCAAGCGCCGTTACCGCAACTCTTACCGCCGTGCTCATGGGCGCCCTTTCCGACAAGCTCGGAAAGAGAAAGCTTTTTATTTCGGTGGGCTATATTCTTTGGGGTGTTTCGATATTCGCCTTCGTATTCCTTTGCACGGGTGACCTTTCGGGCCGAGAGTTCCTCGGTCTTTCGGGCGCTTCACTCGGCGTTTCCCTCACCGTTATTTTGGACTGCGTTATGACCTTCTTTGGCTCGACCGCAAACGATGCCGCCTTCAACGCCTGGCTCACCGATTCGACCACCTCGGAAAACCGCGGTGCCGCCGAGGGCATTAACGCCATGATGCCTCTCGTTGCAATACTTGCGGTATTCGGCGGATTTATGTTTTTCGACCTCGAAAAAAAGGATAGCTGGATCCTCGTCTTTTCAATAATCGGCGTTGCCGTAACGGTAATCGGCGTGCTCGGTCTTTTCCTTATCAAGGAGCCCGATATAAAGCCGGTAAAGGAAAGCTATTTAAAGACCGTCGGCTACGGCTTCTTACCCCGCACCGTAAAGGAAAACAAGCGTCTTTACCTTTTCCTTTCACTTTTCATCATCTTCAACATTTCAATTCAGATTTTTATGCCATACCTCATAATATATTACGAGGTCTCTCTCGGAATGAGCGATTACGTTCTGATAATGGCTCCCGCAATCGTCATCGCCTCGGCGGCCACAGCTCTTTGGGGCAGAGTTTACGATAAAAAAGGTTTTTCCTTCTCTGCCGTCTTCGCCGTTTGCTTCCTCATTCTCGGTTATCTCCTTCTTATTATGTTTACGGCGAAGCTTCCCGTTTTTATCGGCTCTCTCCTCATGATGAGCGGTTACCTTTCGGGAATGGCGGTATTCGGTGCCGCTATACGCGATAACACCCCCGTCGGAAAGTCGGGAATGCTTCAGGGCGTGAGAATCTTCTCACAGGTATTTATTCCCGGAATCGTCGGTCCCTTTATAGGCAAGACGGTGCTTCAGAATGCAAAAACCATAATAAACGGCGACGGTACCGTTTCCTTTGTCCCCGATAAATCCATTTTCATAGCCGCCCTTATTGCGGTAGTTCCCGTTTTGGCGGCAGTAACGGTAAGCTATATTCGCAGCAAAAAGGAGAATGACAATGTTAAAAACACCCTTTGAGGAAAGCTTTGACAAAACGCTTCCCTTTTCGGAATATCCGCGTCCGCAGTTTAAAAGAAAGAGCTATTTTTGCTTAAACGGCGAGTGGGACTTCACCGTCTTGGGTAAAGATCCCTACGAAGGCAAGATAACCGTTCCCTTTCCGCCCGAAAGCAGACTTTCGGGTGTTGAGAGATACGTTGAAAAAGAGGATATCCTCGTTTACTCGCGCCGTTTTACTCTCCCCGAAGGCTTTAACGAGGGAAGAATATTACTTCACTTCGGCGCCGCCGACCAATATGCCGACGTCTTTGTAAACGGCACTCTTGCAGGCAGTCACGAGGGCGGCTATCTCCCCTTTTCCTTTGATATAACCGACCTTTTAAAGGAAACGGAAAACGAAATTACCGTAAACGTTTTCGACCCGCTTGACAGAGCGCTTCCCTACGGCAAGCAGACCGAAAGATCAAACGGTATGTGGTACACCAAAATAAGCGGCATCTGGCAGACGGTCTGGCTCGAAAGCGTGCCGGAGCATCATATTGAAAAAATAAAGGTCACCCCCACTCTCGACGGCGTTACCGTTAAGGTAAAGGGCGGAAAGGAGAAAAAGCAGCTTACCGTAAAGAGCGGTAACCGCACCCTTTTCTTCTCCTTCAAGGGCGAAAGCCTCTCCTTTAAAATAGATGATCCGCGCCTTTGGTCGCCTCAAGACCCCTATCTCTACGAATTTACCCTTACCTCGGGCGAAGACACCGTTTACTCCTATTTTGCCCTTCGCACCGTCAAAACGGAGGAATTCAACGGAAAGCCCTATCTTTCTCTGAACGGAAAGCCGTTTTTCTTTAACGGGCTTCTCGATCAGGGCTACTTCCCCGACGGCATCTTCCTTCCCGCATCTCCGAAGGGCTTTGAAAACGATATCCTCACAATGAAAAAGTGCGGCTTCAACACCCTCCGCAAGCACATAAAGCTCGAGCCCGACCTCTTCTATTATTACTGCGACAAGCACGGTATGATAGTTTTTCAGGATATGATAAACAACGGTCGTTACAGCTTCCTTTTCGATACCGCTCTCCCCACCGTTTTCAAAGGGCTTTCTATCGAGCACCGCGCCTCAAAGCGGCAGAAAAAGGCGTTTATTGAGACCTCCGAGGGAATAATAAGCCTCCTTTATAACCACCCCTCCGTTTGCTATTACACCGTTTTCAACGAGGGTTGGGGTCAATTTGACGCCGACGGCTGCTACGGCTATCTTAAATCGCTTGACAAAACAAGGATATTCGACGCCACGTCGGGTTGGTTTGAAAAAAAGAGAAGCGATGTAAAAAGCCATCACGTCTATTTCAAAAAGCTTAATTTAAAGCCCGCAAATAAGCCTCTCGTGCTTTCGGAGTTCGGCGGCTACTCATATAAGCTTCCCGACCACTCCTTTAACCTCAAAAACACCTACGGCTACCGCTTCTTCAATAACGGAAAGGATTTCGAGGAGGCGTTTACCGCTCTTTACGAAAACGAGGTAGGGGAAATGATAAAGCTCGGCCTTTCAGCCGCGATCTACACCCAGGTAAGCGACGTTGAGGACGAAACCAACGGTCTTTTCACCTACGACCGCGCCGTATTAAAGCTTCCATACGAAAAAACGGCGGCAATAAACGAAAAGCTTTACACTCTGTTTGACAAAGCTACACATACGGAGAAATAAAATGTCGAAGACAAAAAAAATAGTTTCTCTTTTTACCACCTTTTTAAAAATAGGCGCCTTCACCTTCGGCGGCGGCTACGCTATGATCCCCCTTATCCAGCGCGAGATCGTTGAAAGGCACGGCTTCATAACCGACGACGACGTGTTGGAAATAATCGCCATTGCCGAATCGACCCCCGGTCCCATTGCGATAAATATGGCAACCTTTGTGGGCTGTCGTACCGCGGGCTTTTGGGGTGCGTTTTTCGCAACCCTCGGCGTTGTGCTCCCCTCCTTCCTTATAATACTTGCGATATCCTTCCTCTTAAACGAGTTTCAGGATATAAAAGCGGTAAAATATGCCTTTATGGGCATTCGTGCGGGAGTGCTTGCCCTCATTTTGAAGGCAGTTGTGAATATGTATAAAAAATGCAAGAAAAACGCCGTGGCGTATATTGCAATGGCGGCGGCATTTATCTTGGTTGCATTTCTCAAGGTCAACGTGCTTATCGTTATAGCCTGCTGCGCCGCATTCGGCCTTATCACCTCGTTTATTGCCAAAAGGAGGGAAAAGAAATGATCTTTCTTGAGCTTTTCCTCACCTTTTTGGAGATAGGTGCCTTTACCTTCGGCGGCGGCTATGCCATGCTTCCTCTTATTCAGGAGGAGGTCTTGCGAAACGGCTGGCTTACCGAGGAGCAGATAATAAACTTCATTGCAGTAAGCGAAAGCACTCCGGGACCCTTTGCAATAAATATTGCAACCTACGTCGGCTCGGTAGTCGGCGGCGCAGGCGGAATGGGAGCCGTTTGGGGCGGCATTTTGGGTGCCTTTCTTTCAACCCTCGGTGTTGTGCTCCCCTCCTTTATAATCATTCTTATCGTTGCTAAATTCTATGAAAAATTCAAAAAAAGCAGCCTTGTAAGCGGCGCGATGACGGGCCTTAAGCCCGCCGTTGTGGGACTTATCGGCGCGGCAATGATAAAGCTTTCGCTTGCCGTATTTTTCCCCGCAGGTCTAACACTTGCCGTCTTTACCTCGCCTGTATTTTACCTTTCTTTTGCAATTTTCATAATAGCCGCCCTTCTTGCCTTTAAAAAGGCTCACCCGATAATAATTATCCTTCTTTCGGGCGCCTTGGGCATTATAGCAGGATATTTGATTTTTTAAAAATGACCCCCCGCCCTTTTGGGCGGGGGTGTGTTTTATTCAAGAACTTCCTTGTTGCCGTATTTGGCGATGGCTCCATCGTAAAGCATCAATTGATAATCAGAATATAAATTGCGATTTATTTTTCCATCAAGCGGTATCGGCGGTATGTATGTTGCAAAATAAAATTTAAACTCTATACCATCTTTTTCTAAAGTTTCGTAATTGTGTTTTCCAAACCCAACCGATCCGGGGCCAATTACTACAAAATACTCTCTACCTTTTTCAAAAATCTCCATTCTAATCGCATAATCGGCACCAGCCCAATAATATTTTCCAATATTTTCCTCCGTACCGCCATTTGTCGTATCTTTTAATCGGTTATTATAATAATCTTCATCAACATATACATAAAGATGTGACATATAAATAATGTCACCAACTTTTATATCAGCATTTTCGTTAGAAAAATAAATTTCTTTTATTCTAACAGATGCTAACGTTACGCATTCTTCCCAGTAATGCGGCGGGCAACAGTTTTCCCAACCGGGAGCTACTCTCCACGCATTAAAGCTATCCCCGATTACTTCTACCTTCGCAGTAACGATGGTGTTTTCTCCGTTTATCGCAGTTTTTTCAAAATCTTCAAACGAATCATAATGATCAACCAGTACAGCAGTATCATTCGAAAACTTGATTACATTGGAATCGTCCGGTTGCGGTAATACAATGGTGCCCTGTATTATTTTTGGTGAGCAACTGGAAAAAGAGAACAACGTTAATGCCAAAGCTAACGTTATTGATATAACAGTTATTAGTTTTTTCATAATTAAATCCCCCATTTTTGTTTTAACGTTAAATGGTCGTATGCTGTGAGAGCGCAAGGAATATTAGACGATCCACCATTCATAATTGAAGTTGGCAAAAAATAAGGCTTATCCACAAAATTATTTTCCGACTCCAAAAACATAAGATTTGGGTGTTGCATTTTCAAAGCGTGTCCCAACTCGTGCATTAAAACGGATTTTTGTTCAACTACAGAAATTTCCCGATAATTATGTTCGACGTTCAGCCTTCCATTATTAAGAATTATCTCTGAAACGTTTATATCTGCGTGCGAATTATCTAAGCAGTCATTAGTATCAAAAGTTTCTGCATTGTCCGGCAAATTATAATAACGTGTTACTCCATACGCATCCGTGGTGTCAAACTTAACAAAAATCAAAAACTCATCATTGAAATAATTCAACGGGTTTTTTGGCATTCCCGCTCTTACTTCGTCTGAATTATACGGATAAACCTTAATATTTAGATGGTTATCGGTATATTTTGCCCATTCTTTCAGAAAGCTATAATACGGAATTTCCGTGAAGGTTGCCGTTTCGGTTGCATAGTTATAGCTAACGGGTGTATATGAAATATTCAAGTCATTAAGGATATCTTCACTTATAAAAACCGCAACGTTTAAATAGTTTTGACCGTCAATTTGAGTTAATCCCTTCGTAAAAGTTCCCCCAAAGAAATAGGAGGGAACATATTCTTCCACGGTAAAACCATCATAATTATCCCCTATTGATAATGTGCCACTTTCGTAATCAGCCTCAATTCCGTTTTCTTCATCCAAACAAATAAACCGAACTTCATCACTGCTGTATTCTTCAATCTGCCACTGCTGCGATGCGTTTAAATAGGAAGGGCCCACAGAAATATTATTTCCCGAATATTGTATAACATAATCGCTATATCCGTATGTCGGAGCCCCAAGGTCACGGGTATTCATTGAAATTATAAGGCTATTTCCGTTGTTTAGCGTTGCAATCGCCCATAAAATACTCGAATCCTCAACCTCTGCGCCGTAATCACCGATCAACGGTTCTTTCAATCCAATAACCGGATTTCCGGAGCTATCCATATACGAATACAAATACTTATCGTCATATTTGAATTTATAAATCCCTTCATATCCGACGATTTCGGGTTGGTTTACCGTTATTGTGACTTGATCATAATCACCCGACGCAGTGGTTGCAGTTATTATAGCCACGCCCACACCTGCTGCAAAAATTGTTCCATTTGAATCTACCGTTACTGCAGCACTGCCAGATGACGACCACGTTACCGATTGCGGAGGATAAACATATTCTGTGAGCTGATAGCTTTCGCCCACTATAAGCGGTGATGTCGGTGCGTCCTCGATAAGAACAATCGAAGGAACCGGCTCAAAAAACCATTGCTGGCTCAATCCGCCGTGGAAGGACGCCATTTGCACGTTTGTGCCGCTTCCCGCCATTCCGAGGGTGAGCTTCGCGTTTATTTTAATTGTAAACGCCCTCACAACAGATAAATATTCTATTTTCCATCTGCTTGAGTTTTCATCGCCCGGCGCGTAAAGATGCACGTTTGCTCCGTTTGTTATTTCGTTAATATTCGTGCTGTTTACGTCAAGCAAGCGGTTCGTGCCGTTGCTTGATACCATTGCTCTTATATAGTAGCTTCCGTCGGAGTTTCTTTCCACCTTGAACTCCTGACAAATGTGTGCAACTGCGGGTCTTACCTCGACGTTATTCATATTTGCATCGAAATTTCCCGCTGCATTCGGCGCTACAGTAAGATAATTTCCGTTAAAATCCTTTATTCTGTAAATGCCGCCGTCAACAAGTGACGAGACGTTTGCGTTTGTGCCGGCGTTGCTTTCTACCTCTTCCAATATCCATTTCTGGTATTCGGCTCCGCTATAACTATTTACTCTTACGTTCGTTCCCGATGCCGTGCCACCGTTTGCAACGGTCAGGGCAAGACTGTTATTGTAGTCGGAAACGATTTTAACCTTATCGTTTCCAACGTCGCTTATCTGCCAGCCGTAGGAATTGAAATTCTCAACTATTTCAATAACGTAAATATGCACGTTGCTTCCGTTTGCGGGCGGACTGCTTACAGTGCTGTTAATATCCAACACTCGATTTGTTCCAAACGAGCTCATCATCGTATGGATTCGGTAAAATCCGTAGGTTTCGTCATAAACTATTTTGAACTGTTGGTTAAGCGCCGCGTTATCCTTCGTTGTTACGTTTACGTTTGAAAGATTTGCGTCATTACCGGGAAGGGTAAGATAAAGTCCGCTGTTTGCGTCTTTTATACGGTATATTTTCCCGCTTACTATCTCGTTTGCGCCAACGCTCGCTACTGCAGGAACGTTAGTAATCGGTTCGGAAATCAACTGTTCCGTTTCGTTTACGGCTTCATTTGCATAAGCCGTTCCAAAGGAAAGAAGCGAGCCGCAAAGCATTACGGTTACCGTAAGAAAGACCAATGATCGTTTTAGTCTTCTCATAAGCTTTTCTTCCTTTCAATATTAAATGAAATGATTCTTCCTCTTCCAAATGCACCATCGGACTCACCCCTTTCGTTGATTTTGGGAAATCTCCCCACTTTCATTATAACACGCCACCCCCCACCCGTCAACTCATTTTTATTAACACTCGAAAATTTCGGCACTTTGCACAAAAAACGAGGGGTCGATTTGTGTAAGGCGACGAAAGCCCGTCTGCATTACGCAGACGGGCTTTTTCATAAAATATTTTCAAGATAAGGTATC
>JAZQKU010000013.1:0-17732 GCA_045542315.1 Eubacteriales bacterium
GATGTCCGATCTGACCCTTGAGGGCAAACAGCCGAGCTTTTATAAAAACGGAGTATAAAATGGATTTCGATAAAATTTACGGCAAACTGAAAATACTTACCGACGCCGCAAAATACGATGCCGCCTGCACCTCGAGCGGCGTTACGAGGAGCGGACGGAGCGGAATGCTGGGCTCTGCCTCGGAAAGCGGGATATGCCACAGCTTTTCGGCAGACGGCAGATGTGTTTCTCTTTTGAAGGTGCTTCTAACAAATGTCTGCGTTTACGACTGTAAATACTGTGTAAACCGCCGCTCGAACGACGTGGAAAGAACGGCGTTTACCCCCGAGGAGCTTGCCTCGCTTACGGTAGGCTTTTACCGAAGAAACTATATAGAGGGGCTTTTCTTAAGCTCCGCAGTGATAAAAAGCCCCGACTATACCGCCGAGCTGATTTTAAAAACTCTTACTCTTCTTCGCGGGAAATACCGCTTTAACGGCTATATCCACGTCAAGGCCATTCCCGGTGCAGACCCGCTTATTAACGAAAAAATAGGCTTTCTTGCCGACAGAATGAGTGTAAACATCGAGCTTCCGTCGGAAAAAAGCTTGAATCTCCTTGCGCCCGATAAAAGTCGGAAAAGCATCGTGGCTCCGATGAAGCAGATAAAAGAGGGAATAACCGAAAACAAATACGACATAGTGAAATATAAAAGCGCCGAAAAATTCGTGCCTGCGGGTCAGTCAACTCAAATGATAGTGGGCGCAAGTCCCGAAACCGACCTTCAGATAATGCGGCTTTCCTCGGCGCTTTATTCGGAATACGGATTAAAGCGGGTCTTCTTTTCCGCATATATTCCCACGGTGGAGGATTGCTTGCTCCCGTCGGTTGACACGAAGCCACCGCTTCTTCGCGAGCACCGACTTTATCAGGCGGATTGGCTAATGAGATTTTACGGCTTTTCGGCCGATGAGCTTCTTGATGAAAGCGAACCGAACTTTAATCCTTATCTCGACCCGAAATGCAGCTGGGCGCTTTCACACCCCGAATTTTTCCCGGTTGAGATAAATACCGCACCGAAGGAGGCTCTTCTTCGCGTTCCGGGAATAGGGGTAAAAAGCGCGATGAGAATAATCTATGCAAGAAGGGCTGCGCCGCTTACCCTTGAGGGACTTTACCGCCTTGGAGTGGTAATGAAACGGGCGCGCTTTTTTATAACGGCAAACGGAAAATACGATGCCGCGATAAAAATAACGTCAAGACCGTTTCTCGAAAGCATGCTTTCCGATCTTTCTCTGTCAAAGATCGGCGCTCTTCCCGGTCAGCTGACGATTTTCGACAATCCCTCGCGTGAAGGAGTGGTAAAATGTCTTACGGGAGAAATGTAGCGCTTATTTACGACGGCAGCTTCTACGGACTTTTGTCGGCGCTGTGGTATGCCTTTGAAAATAAAATAATTCCCGCAGAAATAACCGAAAAAAAGGAGCTTCTTCCGATATTTGAGGAAATAACCGTTAAAACCGATGAAAAAAGAGCGAAGCGGCTTATGCGCGGCTTTGATGAAAGGATATTTGACGGCGCGGGTAAAAAAATATTTATGGCGTATCTCTCTGACGTGGAGGATAGGGAAAGGGCAATATACGAATATGTGAAATTCGGCGTTGCCCACGGAAAAAAGACGGCAAGACTGCTTTCCGAGCCCTCTGTTCAGCGGGTGGAAAGGCTTTGCCGCAAGGTCTGTAACGAAGCGCACCGCTTGAAAGGATTTTTGAGATTTTCCGATTGCGAAAACGCTCTTGTTGCCGTCACCGAGCCCTCTTGCTTTGCCCTTCCGCTTGTCATCGGACATTTTGCAAACAGATATCCCGATGAAAATATCGCCGTCTTCGATAAGCGTCATAAAGCCGTTTTTGTCTCCGAAAAAGGGAAAATTTCGATGTTTTTTGCAGATGAATTAAAAATTTTTGAAGAAAATTTCGACGAAAAAGCCTATAAAACGCTATGGAAAATCTTTTTTAACACGGTTTTTATAGAAGAACGAAAAAATGAAAAATGTCAAAAAACGCATCTTCCTGTGCGATTTTGGCACCAATTAACCGAAATGCAAGACGAAAATGAAAAAAATCCCCGAAAACTTATCGACAAAACATAACATTATTTTACAAAATACAATGTTAACTATTAGAATTGACCTTTAAATACCCTCTTCCATTTTTAAAAAGACTGTGGTATAATAAAAATATCACAAACGGCGAGGCGAAGAGGCGTGGAAAAGTTCATCATAGAAACCGAAGCGGAAATAAGGGGAAGAGGCAATATAATTTACGCTCTTACCAGCGTGAAGAAGATAATCGAGGGCTGCGGTATGGTACGCGTTTACGGCGTGCGGTGCTATTATACCGCCTATCCCGAAACGGAACGGTGCATAGAGGATATCTCCTCAAGCCGAGAAAGGGCGATAGACGTTATAACAAAGCTTGCAAAATATAAGGTCGCACCGGGTGAGCTTGAAATATCGGTTGAAAGTTTATTGGGATAACACTTGCAAAAGGTAAATATCTGTGATAAAATATCATATAGTTATTTCTATATTGATGAAAGCACGGTAATTGAAAATGAAAATCGTAATAGTGGGCGACGGCAAAGTAGGATCAAGCCTTGCAGAACAGCTCTCAAAAGAAAACCACGATATCACAATTATTGACAGTAACCCCAAAAGACTTCAGAACGAGCTTGAAAAGCTCGATATTATGACTCTTAACGGTAACGGCGCCAGCCTCGACGTTCAGCGAGCCGCAAACGTCGACCAGAGCGACCTGCTCATCGCCGCCACCTCGTCCGATGAGATAAATATGCTATGTTGCATAGTTGCAAGAAAGCTCGGCGCCAAGAAGACGATTGCCAGAGTAAAAAACACCGATTACACCTCTCAGCTTCAGTTTCTCAAGGAAGAGCTCGGTCTTTCTCTCACGGTAAGCCCCGAAAAGGCGGCAGCACGAGAAATATTCAGGCTTTTGCAGTTCCCCTCGTTCTTGAAGCGCGATACCCTTGCCCGCGGCAGAGCGGAAATAGTGGAGCTTAAGATAAGTGAGGAAAGCAAGCTTGCGGGAGTAAAATTAAAGGATCTTCACGGCATCGTAAAGCTCAAGGTGCTTGTTTGCGTTATCGACAGAAACGGTAAGGTAATAGTTCCCGGCGGTAACGACGAGATATTACCCGGCGACAAAATAACCGTAACCGCAGAGCATAACGACCTTGCCAAATTTGTTAAAAACCTCGAGCTCTCGGCGGCGAAAATCAAAAACGTTATGATAATCGGCGGCAGCCATATAGCCTATTATCTCGCAGAGGACCTTATCAAAAGCGGCGTTGGCGTCAAAATAATCGAAAAGGATGGGGAACGCTGCCTTACCCTTGCCGAAAAGCTTCCGAAAGCAATAGTAATAAAGGCAGACGGCTCCAAGCAGGATATTCTTCTCGAGGAGGGAATAACCTCGATGGACGCAGTAATAACCCTTACCGATATCGACGAGGAAAACCTCATCATCTCCATTTTTGCCGACAGTGTCGGAGTTTCAAAGACCATAACCAAGATAAACCGCACCGAATACTGTGCTCTTTTTGAAAATAAAGGGCTTGACAGCGTCATTATCCCCAAGCAGCTTACCACCTCGGCAATTCTCCGATACGTAAGAGCAATGTCAAACACAACGGGCGGCTCGGTGAGAGCGCTCCACCGTCTTGTTGACGATAAGGTCGAGGCTCTCGAATTCGTCGCAATGGCAGACGTACCCTATTTAAACGTGTCTCTTTCAGACCTTGAGATAAAGAAGGACGTAATTATTGCCGCAATAGGCAGACAGGGCAAAATACATATAGCAAAAGGTGACGACGTTATCCTTCCCGGCGATATCGTCGTGGTAATAACTCCCGCCGAGCAGATGATAACCGACCTTTCGGCAATATTTAAAAAATTGCCCGATCAAACGGAGAGTTAATAATGAATATAAAGCTTATAGCAAACTATACGGGTAATATTCTCCGAATAGAAGCGCTTTTTATGATCCCCGCGCTTTTAATAGCGCTCTTTTCGGGTGAGCAAAGCTCGGTAATAGGCTTTGCGGCAACTATAGCCGTCGTGCTTATTTTAGGCTCGCTCTTTGTGCTTATAAAGCAAAAGGACGATTCATTTTACGCCCGAGAGGGCTTTGCCACCGTTGCACTTTCGTGGATACTTCTCTCAATATTCGGTTGCCTCCCGTTTTTTATCTCGGGAACGATATCGAATTTTACAGACGCGCTTTTTGAAACGGTGTCGGGCTTTACTACCACGGGCGGAAGCATTTTGTCCGACGTGGAGTCGCTTCCCAAAAGTATGCAATACTGGCGAAGCTTCACCCATTGGATAGGTGGTATGGGAGTGCTCGTTTTGATGCTTGCGGTAGTCCCCATGAGAGGCCGCTCGGGAAACAACGGTAACTCATTTAAAATGCTTCGCGCCGAAACTACGGGTCCGATTATAGGCAGACTCGTTCCAAAGGTAAAGCGTACCGCAATGATACTTTACTCCATCTACATAGCACTCACGGTAGTTGAAATAATATTTTTGCTTGCGGGCGGAATGCCGCTGTTTGACAGTATATTAAACTCCTTTGCAACCGCCGGCACAGGCGGCTTTGCCATTAAAAACGCGAGTATCGGCGCCTACAACAGTTACTATCTGCAAACGGTAATAGCGGTGTTTATGCTCATCTTCGGCATAAACTTCAATATTTTCTATCTTCTTCTCATAAAGGACTTCAAAAGCGTTTTAAAGGACGGCGAATTAAAGCTTTATCTCGGCATAATTGCCGCCGCTGTCGTAATTATTGCACTCAACACCATGTCGACGTTTTCGTCGGTGTTCGACGCATTCCATCACAGCTTTTTCCAGGTTTCCTCAATAATAACCACCACAGGCTTCTCAACGGTTGACTTCAATACCTGGCCCACACTCTCCAAAATGATACTCACCCTTCTTATGTTCACGGGCGCTTGCGCCGGCTCAACGGGCGGCGGTATAAAAATGGCGAGAATATTGATGGCGGGCAAATTTTTCAAAAGCACCGTTCAGAAGATGATACATCCCCGAAGCGTTAAGCCGGTAACGGTAAACGGAAGAAATATAGATGACGGCGTTATCAGAGAGGTAATGGGCTATATGTCTGCATACCTTATAATAACGGTTGTCTCAATTTTGATTGTTGCTATTGACGGCTTTACCTATGAAACGACCTTCAGCTCGGTAGTTGCGTGCTTAAACAATATAGGTCCCGGCTTCGGAATGGTAGGTCCAACCGGAAACTTTGCGGATTTCTCGGTCTTAAGTAAGCTCGTGCTTATGGCGGATATGCTCATTGGCAGACTTGAGATATTCCCGATACTTTTGCTGTTTACACCGTCAATGTGGCGCAGAAATAAATAAAGGTAGGTAAATTAAGAATGAAAAAGGTAATAATAGCCCCCGATTCGTTTAAGGGCTCCATCTCATCCGAGGAGTTTTGCAATATTGCAAGGGAGGTAATAAACAGCTATTACCCCGAATGTGAAACGGTAAATATCCCGATAGCCGACGGCGGCGAGGGCACCGTTGACGCCTTCGTTCTCGCAGTGGGCGGCGAAAAAAGAGAAATAGCGGTAAAAGGTCCGTTTTTTGAAGATATAAAGGCGTCCTACGCAGTGCTTAAGGACGGTACTGCCGTAGTTGAAATGGCGGCTGCGGCATCTCTCCCCATGGTTTCGGGCAGAGAAAACCCGTTAAAGACCACCACCTACGGCGTAGGAGAGCTTATAAATCACGCGGTGGAAAACGGCGCGAAAAAGGTAATAATCGGACTCGGCGGCTCTTGTACGAACGATGCCGCAACGGGTTGTCTTTCTGCAATGGGCGTTAAATTTTTCAACAAAGAGGGAAAGGCATTTATTCCCACCGGCGGCACTCTCACCGACATTTCCGATTACGACGACAGTGAATTCAAAGCACGCTATGATGGAGTTTCGTTAACCGCAATGTGCGATATAACAAATCCCTTCTACGGCGAAATGGGAGCGGCTTATATATTTGCACCCCAAAAGGGCGCAAATCCCGAAAATGTTGTTTTGCTCGATAACGCGCTTCGCCATTTTGCCGACCTTATTCTTAAAAAGACGGGGAAAGATCTTCAGGCACTTCAGGGCTCGGGCGCGGCAGGCGGAATGGGCGGAGGACTTTACACCTTCGGTTGCAGCCTTGAAAAGGGAATCAACTGCGTACTCGATACCGTTGGCTTTGAGGAGATCCTCGACGGCGCCGACCTTATAATAACCGGAGAAGGAAAGATAGATTCCCAGAGCCTCGGCGGCAAGGCAGTGCTCGGAATTTCAAAAAGAGCCATTGCAAAGGGAGTTCCCACTATTGCGGTCGTCGGCGATATCGGCGACGGAATGGACCCCGTTTACGATATGGGTATAGCGGCAATTTACAGCATAAACAGAGTTGCTGTTCCTTTTAAAGAGGCAAAGAAACGCTCGAAAAGCGACCTTGCGCTCACACTCGATACTATAATGCGCTCCTCCAAGCTTTTCGGAAAGATGTAAAAAAAAGAAGAACCACCTACGAGGGTGGTTCTTTTTATAAAATTATCAATTTATATGCCCAACGCTTCGCAAAATCAGCCGAAAAATCCCCCCGCACTTGAATTACAAGCGCGGGGGTTTGAAATTATCAACCGTTTACAACATTTAAAACCTTGCTTACAGTCTTAACGCTTCCTATTTCGGAATACTCAACCGAAACAACGCTGCCGTTTTCAATAAAGGCAAGACGTGCATCAAGTGAAACGGGAATTATCCATATATTCCCCTCGGCGTCGCTTATATAAGCGTTGCTTTCTCCGCCGGTTACGAGGAAGCGGACGTCGGAAACGGCAATATCCGCAGTGAGATTTCCGGGAACGTCTATATCTTCCGATTTCAACTTTTCTGCGTAGTTTGCCTTTGCCTCGGCAACCGTTTCACCGGTACCGACTATCTGATAGCGCTCAACGTCAACGAAGGCGTAAAGCTTAACAAGACCCGCATCGTCCTTGAGTGAAACGAAATAGGTGGGACGGTCGGCAACGTTTAAGAGAATGGGGAAGGTCGAGCTGTAGTTGAGGTGCTGAACCTGACCTCTTGCGGAATCCATTGCCGAATATTCCTCCGCACCGGGCACGGTGTAGAATTTTGCCTCCTTGGTGCGAAGATTTACCAAAACGAATCCGACGTTTGATTCGTCACTCGCTACCGAGGTCATACCGGTATAGAGCCATACGTCGTCATCGATCGCAAGGTAGTTGTAGCCTGCGGTGGTCTGTAAAACGTCCTGCTGACCGAAGATCGAGTTCCAGAAGCCGTTGACGTAAAGACCGTAGTAATTAAGCTGCTCGACAACAAGGTTGGAAATAAAGACCTGATCCACCCAGCTCGGTATTTTATCAAGCGAGAGATATTCGTGCTCGCCCGTTACGGCGTTTACCAAAACCGCACCGTCGATATCCTTACCGTTCCAAAGGCCTACTCTGTAGGTAATGCAGGGAGCGATCCAATAGGGAGTACCGTTATCGTCGATCTCAAAGCAAAGATCGTCGAATATCTTTGTGGGGTAATTGAAGCGGAGATAACGGTGAATGTTTCTGTAGAAATATTCGCTCTCGGAATATTTTATTCCTTCTTCAAGACGCACGAGCTTTGCGTCCTGAGTCACCATATCAACGGTAATATAAGCGGGAATACCGTTTGATTGGTTGTTGAGCCATTTGAAAACGTCGCCGTAGGCAAGAGTTGTAACTCTGTAAGGGGAATCGTTATAGTTTATTTGAGTGAAATCAACGGTTATTTCAAACTGAGAAACGAGATCCTTCATCTCTCCGAGCTTTCTTCTTGCAAGACGGGTAGCGGAATCCTTGTCAACCACGGGGATCGCACTCATATCTATCTCGGCAATGTCCTCTGCGAAGTTGCCCTCGTTTACCGAGATGAGGTTATAGTAGCTTTTTGCATTGAATATGGGCATTCCGATAACTGCGGCAACCACGTTTATAACGAGCACGGAGGCAACCGAGCCGAGAATTATCTTGATTGCAAGACCGGCAGTGCCTTTAATTTTCATAAAGGCAAAGCGTCCGCCGCCGTGCTGCGAGGGAAGCTCTTTGAGCGCCGCGATAAGCGCTCTTCCCGAGAAAAGCACGGTTACGAGAATGACCGCAAAAACAAGAAAGCTCCAGAAATCGGGACTTCTTAAGTTAAGAGGCGGAAGCATAAACCAGTAGGCGATGAAAAGCACTACCGCAGATACTGCGCCGAGAATAAATTTGGACAAAAACGATTTTTTCAAAATTTATCAATCCTTCCGAGTAAAACGCTATTTAGAGTATATCAGTAAAACACCGCAAAGTCAAGCTTTAATCGGTGCGAAGCGCAGTAACGGGATCCTTCATCGAGGCCATTATTGCGGGAATAAGACCGCCTATTACCGAGGTGGCAATGCAGATAAGAACCAAAACCACGGTGTGTAGGGGGTTCATAACGGCAACGTTGTCAAGCTCGGTAAGAGCCTTTAAGATCGCGTTTGCGGGAATTAACGAGAGTGCCGAAAGCACTATGCCGATAATGCCCGAGAAGATACCGATAATAAAGGTTTCAGCATTAAAGACTCTGCAAATATCGCTTTTTCTCGCGCCGAGCGCTCTTAAAATACCTATTTCTCTCGTTCTTTCGATAACCGAGGAGTAGGTGATTATTCCTATCATAATAGAGGAAACCACGAGCGATATTGAGGAGAATACTATAAGCACTATGGTAACGGCGTTTAAAATATTGGAGGAAAGATTGGAAATAGCGGTTGCCATATCGGTATAGATTATTCTGTCGGCCTCCTCCTTGCCCTCGTTATAGGCGTCGAGGTAAGCGATTACCGAATCCTTTGCGTCAAAATCGGCGGGATAGATGAATATCGCGTAGGGAAGGGTATCGTCGCCGAGAGATGCGAGAGAATAGCCTTTCAGCTGCTTACCGGCATCACCCTCAGGGAAGGGGAGTCCGGTTACTACGTCAAAGCTTGCTTCCTTCTGTGCCTTTACGATTTCCGATTCGGAGTTTATCTTAACTATCTCCTCCATCATTTCGCTTCTCATAAGAATACCGTCGGAGGCGGCGGTCATTTCGCTTGCTTCCTTGGTTCTCACCACGCCCGCAACTCTTAAGGTGACCGATTTTTCGTTATCGTAGGAGGCTCTGAGATCGGAGTTTACGGTGAAATGCCCGTTATTTTCAATATACCACACGTCGTTGGGAATAAATTTGAATTCAAGTCCCAAGAACTCATCGAAGGGAATGCCGTCTTCGCTCGGAGTAAGCCCCAAAAGCTCAATGGTTTTTTCATCAAGACGGTTTCTTGAATCGACCACAAGAAAAACGTCGGTAACGTTTTCGGAAAGCCCGTCGCCAAGAGTGGCAAGCACGTCGTAATCGTCGTTTAAGAAGGAATTTACCTTTCCGAATTCAAGCGGCAAAAGGGTGATGGTAATGTCGGAGCCGGTAATACGCTTGATGGAGCCGTTTGCATTGTAAAGAAGATTTACCGAGGTGCCTCTCGTGTAGGAAAGACCTCTCACGACTTCCTTGTCGGCATTCTTTACGTAATCGAGAAATTCGCTCGTAAAGATATTGGTGTGAACTATGCTTGAAAAGCTTTTATCAAAGGGAAATACCAACGAAACGTCGGGAAATTTAGGCAGATTGCTTTCGATAATGTCCATCATGTCCTCGGGATCCACCGATACCGCCGATTGCTGAATGATAACGGGGAAGGAGCCGAGTGCTCTTGCCTGAAAGCTGTCTATCTGCATTCCGAATCCGTTTGAAAGAGCGAGAATAAGCGAAATTCCGATAATTCCGATGCTTGCCGCAACTGCGGTGATAGCGGTCTTGAGCTTTTTGGTGAAGATGTTTTTGAGCGAAAGACGAAGCGCCGTCAGAAAGCTCATCGAGGTCTTTTTAAGGGCAAAGGTCTTCTTTTCTCCGCCGTCGCTTTTTGAGCCGCTGTCTTTAACGAGTGAGCCGTCCTTGAATTCCAAAATTCTGTTGGAATATCTGTCGGCAAGCTCGCCGTTGTGAGTTACCATAATAACGAGCTTTTCCTTTGAAAGCTCCTTTAAAATATCCATTATCTGCTCGCTTGTCACCGAATCAAGCGCACCTGTGGGCTCGTCGGCAAGAATTATGTCGGGGTCACCCGAAATGGCTCTTGCAATGGCAACACGTTGCATCTGACCGCCCGAAAGCTGATTCGGCTTTTTCTTCGCGTGCTCCTTTATTCCCATCTTCTCAAGTGCGAAAAGGGCGCGCTTGCGTCTTTTGGCAGAGGAAACACCGCTTAAGGTCATACCGAGCTCAACGTTTTCAAGCACGGTAAGATGATTGATGAGGTTATAGCTCTGGAAAACGAAGCCTATACAGTTGTTTCTGTAGGAATCCCATTCGGTTTGGGTAAACTCCTTTGTGGACTTACCGTTTATAACGAGGTCACCCGAATCGTAACGGTCAAGACCGCCGATTATGTTAAGAAGGGTGGTCTTACCGCTACCCGAGGGACCGAGCACCGAAACGAATTCGTTTTTTGTAAATTCAACCGAAACGCCGTTAAGCGCATGCTGAATAAAATCGCCGGTAACGTAGCTCTTTTTGATATCACATAATTTAAGCAAGGAGAAAAACGCCTCCAAAATAAAAATATTGAGATAATTATACACCAAAAAAACACCGTTCAAATCAAAAAAACACTAAATTTACACCGTGTTAACAGAATTTTTATTTAATAATAAGAAAAATGCGAAAAAAGATTTGAAATTATAATATAAATATGCTAAAATATTATATTGAGAAGATATACGCGTTGGGAGTTGAACACCATTTCTTTAAATAAACAGAAAAAAACAACGGTATCGGCAGCGATAACTGCCTTCGTGCTCGCCTTTTTGGCACCTGCATTTCCTTTTTTGGCTCCGTTTGCGGGTGCGGCGGCATCGGTTGTTTTCATAAATTCCAAAAAAGCATATCTGCCGCTTATCTTTTCGCTTTCGGTAACGGCATACTTCTTTGCGGGAACGCTTCTTTCCGGCGGCGATATTTTCTTTGCCGCGCTTCTTTGGCTTTTGTGCTTCGTTACCGCATTTGCCTTTTACGTTACCTTTCGTAAAGCGGTGAAATTCCAATATATCGTAACTGTAACCGCCTTTGCAATAGGCGCATCGGTTTGCGGTATCGCGTTTTTATACGTTTACCTTCGCGGAGGCTCACTTTCGCTTGAGGGTGCGGCAACTGCATTTTCCTGGTTTACCGAAAGCCTTGAAGCAAGTATGAATCAGTTTATCGAGCTTTTAAAGGAAACGGGCAACGAAAATCTCATAGAAGAATACAGAACAGCTTACGAAACGTTGAAGACCCTCGTTACCGATTATTATATCCCGATGTTTCCCTCCCTTGCGGTAACGCTCGGCTTCGTGATAGCGGCGCCCTCTGCGCTTTATATCAAAAACTCCGCCCACAGAGCAGACGTCGCAAAGATCGGAAGGCTCTCCTCGGTAAAGGCGGACAGACTGCTTTCGGTAATAATGGCTGCGGCGTATATTGCGAGCTGGTTCGTTAAAAACGATGCTTTCGGCATAACCCTTAAAAATTTCGTAACGGTGGGAGTTGCCTATTTTACGGTTTCGGGATTCGGATTTATCTCATTTATGATGAATATAAGAAAAGCCAAGCCCGTCACAAAGCATATCGTATATACCGTCATCTGCGCCATCGCCGTATTTATTTCGGGCCTTGAGCTTATAGCGATGATAGGTATTTTCGAGGGAATAGTGCAGACGAGAAATAAATTCCTCAAAATGATGAAGCTCTACGGCTTCGATCCGGAAAAGGACAGCGCCGCAGAGGTGATCGAAAAAATGCGCGAAAAAATCGAACGGGGTGAGATCCCGCCGCGCGGAGAAGAAAAAGAAGACTCCGCAAAGCCCGATATTCCGTGGTATGAGCGCGACGAATACAAAAATCCTCCGAGCGAGGAAGAAAACGAAGATAAGGAGAATAAAGAATGAAAGTAATTTTAACCGCAGACGTAAAGGCACAGGGCAAAAAGGGCGACATTGTAAACGTATCCGACGGATACGCAAGAAACTTCCTTTTCCCCAAGGGCCTTGCAATAGAAGCGAATAACGCAAATATGGCCGAAAGAAGCAGCAAAATAGCATCTGTAGATCACAAAAAGGCAGAGGAAAAGGCTGCCGCGGTCGAGCTTAAATCAAAGCTCGACACCGTCACCGTAGTAATAACCGCCAAGGCAGGCGCGGGTGACAGACTTTTCGGCTCGGTAACCTCAAAGGAAATAGCCGAGGCGGTAAAAAAGCAGACCGGCCTTGAAATAGATAAGAAAAAGATTATGCTTTCCGACCCCATCAGATCATTCGGAATCACCGAGGTACCGGTAAAGCTTCACCCCGAGGTAGTTTCCACTCTTAAGGTAAGAACTCAGAAAGAAAACTGATAAACTTTCTTTAAAGGAGAAAGAAAAATGGACGATTTTTCAAAAAAATTGCCTTCGTCCGTCGAGGCAGAGCAATCGGTGCTCGGCAGTATGTTAATAAGCGACGAGTGTCTGCCGCAGGTATTTAATACTTTAACGGCGGAATGCTTCTTCGTGCCCGCCCACCGCGAGATATTCGAAGCAATGCAAAAGATATTCGACTATTCCCGCGGAGGAATCGATCCCGTTACCCTTATCGACACTCTCAAGGATGAGGGCAACTACGACGAGGCAACCGGCAAGGAGTATATCTTCAATCTTGCAAAAAGCGTTCCTTCGGCGCAGAATATCGAAAGATACTGCGAGATAGTCAAAAGCAAATACCTTCTCCGTAAGCTTATAGAGGAATGCGAAAACATAACCTCCATGTGTTACCTTGAGAACGAGTCGGCTGACAGCATCGTTGACCTCGCAGAACAAAAAATATTCGATATCAGCGAGAAGAAAAAAACGGGCGACGTAGCCAAGCTCTCGATGATAATAAGCGAGGAAATGACCTCAATAGGCAACATCGCCGCCATGGAGGATAAATCGGAGCTTCTCGGTTTACAGACGGGATATTCCGACCTTGATAAAATAGTCGACGGCTTTGGCAAGGGAGACCTCATAGTGCTTGCGGCGCGTCCCGGTATCGGTAAAACGAGCTTTGCGCTTAACCTTATGAGAAATATCGCTCAGAAGAGCCGAAAAAAGTGCGTTTTATTCTCACTTGAAATGTCTAATTCCCAGCTTGCGCAGAGAATTATGGCAAGCGAGGCACTTATCGACAGTAAAAAGTTCCGCACGGGAAACCTCACTCAGAAGGAGTGGGCAAAGCTTGCCGACGCGGCAGGTCAGCTTCACGATGCGCCGATGTATTTTGACGATAAGAGCGGCATAACGATAAGCGAAATGAAGTCGAAGCTTCGCAGAATAAACAACCTCGGCTTCGTGGTAATCGACTATCTCCAGCTTCTCGGCTCCTCGAGAATGACAGATAACCGAGTTCTCGAAATCTCAACCTTTACCCGAAACCTCAAGATAATGGCAAAGGATCTCGGCATTCCGATACTCGTGCTTTCACAGCTTAACCGTGAATCGGAAAAGAGAAGCAACAGACCTCTTCTTTCCGACCTTCGTGATTCGGGCTCTATCGAGCAGGATGCCGATATGGTAATGTTCCTCTATTATGAAAAGGACAGTGAGGGAAATCCCGTAAATCCCAACGTCGTAACCTGCGCCGTTGCGAAAAACCGTCACGGTATGACAGGCGAGGTAAAGCTTCAGTTCGTAAAGGAATTCACGAGATTCTCTTCAATAGATACTCAGCATGAAGAATTTTAAAACGGCCTTGAAAACGGTAAACGGTAATGCGATGCTCAAAAAAGGCGATCGCGTTCTGGTCGCTCTTTCGGGCGGTCCCGATTCCGTTTTCTTACTGCATTTTCTGGCATCGTTGAAAAGCGAGCTGGATCTTTCGCTTTTCGCGGCGCACGTAAACCACAATTTAAGAAAAGACGAAGCAAAGCGTGACGAGGAGTTTTGCATCTCTCTTTGTGAAAAATCCGAAATACCTCTTTTCGTGCTTTCAGCCGACGTTATCGGCAGATGTAACGAAACGGGAGAGGGCACGGAGGAGGCGGCAAGAAATATAAGATACGCCTTTTTTGAAAAAACGGCGTCTGAAAACGGAATAAATAAGATCGCGCTCGGCCATAACGCCGACGACTTCGTCGAAACGGTGATCTTCAATTTTATCAGAGGTGCAGGCTCGAAGGGACTTTGCGGAATTCCCGCGGTAAGAGATAGCTTTATCCGCCCGCTTATAGAGATCCCCAAGGCGGAAATAGAAAGTGATCTTACCGAAAACGGCATTCCTTTCGTGATCGACCGCACCAACCTCACCGACGATTATACCCGCAATAAAATAAGGCACAATATAATTCCGCTTATGAAGGAGATAAACCCCGCCCTTTACACAGCCGCAAGAAGAACGGCCGCGGCGCTTTCCCTCGATAACGAATATCTTAACGAAGAGGCCTCCCTCGTAAAGACTGACGACGTAGAATTCTTAAACGAAATGCCCCCCGCAATATCTTACCGCGTAATTTCCTCATCAATAGAGGAAAAATGCGGATTTAAAGCCGATTACGCCATGATCGAGCGGGTAAGAGAAATAGTAAAGAACGGAAGGACCTCCCAAAAAACAGAGCTGAAAAACGGCTATGAGGCAAGAATTTCCTACGGAAGAGTTATAATCGAAAAAAGGAAAGAAAAGGAAGAGGAATTTTCGGTAAAGCTTTGCGACGGTGAAAACGCTGTGAAAACTGCGCGAATATTTGTTGATTTAAAAGAAAATAAAGTAACATTTAACAATTTACTGATAAATGAGAGCTTCAAATGTGATAGAATAATCGGCGAGCTTACGGCACGAAGCAGAAAAACGGGTGACCGCATCAGATTAAACGGTGTGAATCGCTCGGTGAAAAAACTGCTGATCGACAGGAAAATTCCATGCTCGCAAAGGGACGGACTTATAATAATTTCAGACAGCGAAAAAATATTCTATATAGAACAGATCGGAAGATCCGATAATGCGAGGTAGAAAAATGGAAGTTAAAATCAAAAAGAAGCTGTTTAGCGAAAGAGAAATACAAAAAAGAGTTTCCGAGCTCGGAAAAGAGATAACCGAAGATTATAAAGGCAAAGAATTACTCGTATTATGTATTTTGAAAGGGAGCATAATATTTACTGCAGACCTTGTAAGAAAAATAAAGACTCCCCTTACAGTCGAGTATATCTCGGCCAAAAATTCAAGGCACAACAGCCTTCCCGATTATATCAAGGACCGCGATATCCTCATAGTCGAGGATATAATCGACAGCGGAATAACCCTTGAAAAAATGATAAAGGAAATATCGAAAAAGGAGCCCGCTTCAATTAAGATATGTACCTTATTATATAAGAAGGAATGCGTAAAAAACGGTATAATCCCCGACTATGCGGGATTTTATATCGGCAAGGAGTTCGTAGTCGGCTACGGACTTGATTACAATGAAGAAATGCGGGAATTACCCTATATAGCAATTCCCGAAGTATAAGGCATAAAATAAGGAGCAACCATCAGATGAAGAAAAACATAAGAACGGTAGTAATACTGATCGTCGCGTTTGCCGTCACCTTTTTGGCGGTAAGCTATTTCGGACCCGGCAAGGAAGATGCAAGGCCCACATATTGGCAGATAGTCGGTCAGTTCCAGAACGGCGAGGTGCTTAAGGCGGAGATAGATGGCTCCAACGGTAAGCTCACCTACTACCTGAAGGCAGACGAAACCAAAAAGCTGACCTACAACCTCTACAGCATAACCGCTTTCAAGGAGGATATTCAGGAGGCTCTTGATAACGATCTCGTTTCCGAGTTTGAAATCAAGGCACCCACCGTTTGGCCCGCATGGGTAAGCTTTATACCCACTATACTTTTAATAGGCGGCGTTGCGGTATTTGCAATATTTATGATGAACCAGATGAACGGCGGCGGTAAAAACGGCGCAATGGCGTTCGGACGCGCGCGCGCAAAGCTTATAACCGATGATAAAAAGCGCGTTACCTTCGACGACGTTGCGGGAGCCGACGAGGAAAAGGAAGAGCTTTCCGAAATAGTCGAATTCCTCAAAAATCCGCGCCGCTTCGTTGAGCTTGGCGCAAGAATACCCAAGGGCGTGCTTCTCGTGGGCGCACCCGGCACGGGTAAAACTCTCTTTGCAAAGGCAATAGCGGGCGAGGCAAAGGTGCCTTTCTTCTCGATATCGGGCTCCGATTTCGTTGAGCTTTACGTCGGTGTAGGCGCATCGAGAGTAAGAGACCTTTTTGAGCAGGCAAAGAAAAACACCCCCTGCATAGTATTTATAGATGAGATAGACGCAGTCGGACGTCAGCGCGGAGCAGGCCTCGGCGGCGGTCACGACGAAAGAGAGCAGACTTTGAATCAGCTCCTCGTCGAAATGGACGGCTTCGGCGTAAACGAGGGCGTTATCATAATAGCGGCAACCAACCGTCCCGACGTACTTGACAGCGCACTCCTTCGTCCCGGACGCTTTGACCGTCAGATAGTAATAAACGTTCCCGACATAAAGGGCAGAGAAGCAATACTCAAGGTTCACTCCAAGGGCAAGCCCCTTGCCGACGAGGTAAACCTCGACACGATAGCAAAGGAAACGGTAGGCTTTACCGGTGCCGAGCTTGAAAACGTTCTTAACGAGGCAGCGCTTTACGCTGCACGCCGCAAGAAGAAAAAGATAGATATGAGTGATATCGAGGACGCGATAATGAAGGTCTGCGTCGGCGTTGAGAAAAAGAGCCGCGTTGTTTCGGAAAAGGAGCGTAAGCTCACCGCCTTTCACGAGGCAGGTCACGCTATCGTAACGAGATGTATGACGATGCTTGACCCCGTTCATCAGATATCCATAGTCCCCCGCGGCAGAGCGGGCGGCTATACTCTCTCCCTCCCCATGGAGGATAAGAGCTATATGAGCCGTACCGAGATGATAGAGGAAATAAACTCTCTCCTCGGCGGCAGAGTTGCAGAAAAGATAGCGCTCGACGATATCTCTACAGGCGCCTCCAACGACCTCGAAAGAGCCACCGCAATAGCAAGGAAGATGGTCACCAAGTTCGGTATGTCCGATGCACTCGGTCCCGTCGTTTACGGCTCCGAGCATGAGGAGGTATTCCTCGGAAGAGATTTCACCACCCAGAGAAACTTCTCCGAAGAGACCGCTTCTGCAATAGACCGAGAGGTAAAGCGCATCGTTGAGGAATGCTTCGGAATAGCTAAAAAATGCCTTGAAGATAACTTTGAAAAGCTAAACACAGTTGCAAATGCGCTTCTTGAAAGAGAAAAGCTTTCGGGCGAGGAATTTGAGCGCCTTATGAAGGGCGAAGTGCTTGAGCCTGTCGAAAATAAGAAGGAAGAAGCCGCTGCATCTGCACCTGAAGCAACGAACGAGGCGAAAAACGCCGAAACGGATAACGCATCCGAAATCGCTGAAAACACACCCAAAAACGAAGAAAGACCCGTTATAAAGGATTAAAACACAAAACCAGCAGAGCCCTGCTCTGCGGGGTTTGTGGATTTTTCT
>JAZQKU010000014.1:0-4823 GCA_045542315.1 Eubacteriales bacterium
GGCTTGAGCGGATAAGGAGAAAACGCCCCCGCGGCTTGAGCGGATAAGGAGAAAACGCCCCCGCGGCTTGAGCGGAAATATAACCATCAAAAAGGAGAGATTTTTATAAAACCCAAGCTGATAATTGCGGCGGCTTTTGCCGTCTTTATTCTTCTCGGTCTGCAAAGCGCCGCCACCGATGCCGCACCCGAAAGAGAGATCGACTTCAATAAACCCATGATTGCCCTTACCTTCGATGACGGTCCGTCAAAAAAGACCACCCCCACCGTCCTTGCGGCACTTAAAAAGCACAACGTGCGCGCCACCTTTTTCACGGTTGGGGAAAACGCAGAGAAAAATCCCGCGCTCCTTAAGGAGATCTACGAGGCGGGCCACGAGATAGGAAACCACACCTATTCCCACCCGAATCTGCGCTCGCTTTCTTTGGAAAAAATTAAGGAAGAGCTTTCAAGGACCGACAGGGCGATAAAAAACGCAACGGGCTTCACACCGATCATCGTCCGCGCGCCGGGCGGAAGGGTAAGCTCCTCCGTTGAGAGCGCCGATACGCGCCCGTTTATCTCCTGGACGGTTGACACCCTTGATTGGAAGCACCGTGACACCGACAGGATAATAGCCTTTATCGAAACGGCGCCGCTAAAGGACGGCGACATAATTTTAATGCACGATATTCACCAAACGAGCGCGGCGGCTGTTGATCGCATTGTTGAGATTTTAAAGGAGCGCGGCTTCGAACTTGTTACCGTTTCGGAGCTGATGCTTTTTCGGGGCGAATAAATAACGGGCGACCCTCATATAATTCTTCGGGTGAAGAATATGAAAATAAAGGTCGCTTTAATGATCGTTGCGTTAATTTTAGTTGCGGCGGCGGTGCTGCCCGTCTTTCTTATAGACCGCGGCGGCGGTGAGGAAAACGAAAGTATAGCGGAGGACTCAAGTCTGCCGCCGCTTTTCAATGAGGCGCTTCCTCCCTCATTTTCCGACAAATCGGTTTACCTTGAGGGAAAAACGACGGGCGCCGTCTTTTTAAGAGGCGCGGCGGCGGGAGATCTTTGCTATCTGAACAGCCTTGGAATAGGATATATTATAACCGATGAGGTGCCAAAGGACCGCGAAAATTATACGGGGAGTATAATTTTAATGAAAAAAGAGGGAGAGACCGCCGCCGCGGCGCTTAAAAACACGAAAGCCGACGGCATCTATCTTGAAGGCGGCGAAGCCGATGCCGCCGCGGCGGCGTTTCTTGCAAGGGAAAGCGGAAAGACGGTGATAACGGGAGAAGAGGATACGGTTACCGTCTATACCGAAGCGGGAGAAGAAAAGCTTATCGTCTGCGATGTCGGCAACCTTCCGAAAACCGAAGCTCTCCTTGACCTCTGGTGCGAAAGAGGGGAGAATGCGGCGGGCATTGCCTTTAAAAACCCGACCCGTCTTTTGGAAAACGAAAACGCTCTCGGCGACGCCGCGGCGTCGATAATCGTCCCCTCGCTTCGCTATAATATGAGTGCGCTTACCGTTGGAATTCCCTCGAAAAAGAGCTTTTCCACCCGCTATGCAAACGTCTGGCTCGTGGGCGGCTCAAACCCAAAGGAGCCGCTTTACTTAAACGGAAAAGAGGTAAACCGCACCCAAAACGGACTTTTTTCGGTCAAAGCAGAGCTTAAATTCGGGAAAAACGAGCTTACTCTTCAAAACGGTGATGAAAGCCTTACCTTTACCGTGACAACAAGCTCAAAATATTATTCCACGGAAAATCTTGCCTCGTCCTTTGAATCAAACGTCGGAAAGACCGCCGTTATAGACGGCACTGCCTGCGTGCTTTTGTATTCGGAGGTGCCTGTGAAAAATAACGAGGGCTCGGTTTACGCCGCCGAAAATCTCACCGACGTTATAACCGAATATCTCACCTCGAAAAACGAGATAAACGGAAAAACGCTTGAGCTTTACCGCCTTTCGTCGGGCTACTACGTTGAAACGAAATACGTCAGCGTAACGGAAAAAGAGCAAAAAAGCCCGTCGGTTTCCTCGGTAAATGCCAAGCTGAGTGACGGGTGGCTTTCTCTCGAGCTTGAAACGGAAGGCACGCCGTTTGTCACCGTAACGGGAGAAAGCGTCGCGGTCATCACCGTCTTTGCAAGGGGAAGTGAAGGAGTCAGCGCTCCCGTGATTCCAAAAAACCCGCTTTTTTCGGACTGCGTTCTTTCAAAAGAGGAGGGAAAGACCGTTTTGACCCTTTCGCTTTTTGAGGGCGCCTCTCTTTTCGGGTGGGAGTGCAAGGTAAACGAGGGGAAAATTACGGTGAGATTCCGATTGCCAAAGCGTCTTGCAAAAGGGGATAAGCCCCTTTTGGGAATTACCGTTATGCTCGACGCGGGCCATTCCGCATTTTACGGCGGCACCCAGGGCCCCGACTTCCCAAACGACAGAAAGGAGCGCGAGCTTACCTATAAGGTGGCGCTTTCCTGCAAGAAGCATCTTGAAGCCCTCGGCGCCAAGGTGATACTCTCCCGCGACGATAAGACCGACAAGATACTTTATGCCTCCGAGGTAAAAACGTGGTATCACCCAAACGGCGCCGATGTGGGTATTTCGATTCACTTCAACGCCCTCACCGAAACGGCAAACTCACTTTCGCGAAGCGGCGTGCTTACCATCTATTCAAACTCCCACTCCAAGCTTCTTTCCGACGTGGTTGCGAAAAATACCTCGCTTTATTCCCGACGTCCCTTCAAGGCGTCCTCGAAAAGCGACTACATAATCTGCCACGTCCCCTACCTTCCGTCGATAATAATCGAGTGCGGTTATCTCACAAATATTTTCGAGTACGATTGGTTTTTAAAGGACGAAAACGTGGAGTGCTTTTCTTATTCGCTTGCCCGTTCGGTCTATGACTATTTCGTATTGCAGGACTCCCTATGGCAATAAACCACCGACTTTTTACAGTTAATTTACATAAAATGAAAAATAGTACTTGCAAAGACGGTTGACATATTGTATAATAATTCTATAATTGTATTTTCGTTTTGTAAAAAATGCACAAACGTTTTTAAACAAAACGGGAAAAATCAAAAAGGAGTGTAAACCTTGAACTATCTTGAAACAAACAAAATCCGCAACGTCGTGCTGCTCGGTAAGGGCGGCGCAGGCAAAACATCTCTCGGTGAGGCGATGCTTTTCGTATCGAAAGCTACCGACAGGTTGGGAAAGATAGCAGAGGGAAACACCGTTTCCGATTACGACAGTGAAGAGATCAAAAGAAAATGCTCGGTTTCCGCATCGCTTTTACCGGTCATGTGGAAAAACAGCAAGATAAATATTATCGACACCCCCGGATTTTTCGATTTCGAGGGTGAGGCAGTGCAGGGAATCCGCGCCGCCGAATCGGCAATAATTTGCGTTTCGGGCAAAAGCGGCATCGGCGTTGCCACCGACAGAGCTTTCAACCTCACAAAGCGTATCGCCATGCCCCGTGCCTTCTTCATCAATAAGCTTGACGACCAGAACGCCGACTTCTTTAAGGTGCTTGCGCAGCTTAAGGAGAAATACGGAAGCAAGGTTGTTGCAATGCAGATACCGATAATCGAAAACCGTGAACTGAAGGGCGTTTACAACGTTGTTGAGATGAAGGCCTACGTCACCGACGGAAAAGGAAACCGCACCGAAATAGAGGTATCCGACGAGATAAAGGCAAAGGCAGAGGAATGCAGAAGCGAAATAAACGAGGCGGTTGCAGGCGCAAGCGAGGAGCTTATGGAAAAGTTCTTCGGCGGCGGTGAATTTACCAAGGAAGAAACGCTTAAAGGGCTTCTTCACGAGCTTGTTGCGGGTGCGATCTATCCCGTTTTGTGCGGCTCGGCATTCTCGCTTTGCGGCGTTTCGGCAGCGCTTGATATAATCGAGGGCTTCTTCCCCTCGCCCGCAGAAAAGCCCGAAAGTGCGGCTTTCCCCGATAAAGAGGAAAAGATGGTCGATTACGACGAGTCAAAGCCCTTCTCGGGTTACGTTTTCAAGACCGTTGCCGACCCGTTCGTTGGAAAAATGTCGTTTATTAAGGTGGTAACGGGTGCTCTTACTCCCGATACACAGATGGTAAACTTCCGCACGGGAGAGGCCGAAAAGGTCGGCAAGATGTTCTATATAAGAGGCAAAAAGCAGGTCGAAGCCGAAAAGGTCGGCGCAGGCGATATTGCCGTTATCACAAAGCTTTCGGGAACCTTAACGGGCGATACCCTTTGCGCTCCCGGCAATCTGCTTGAATACAGAAAGATAGCTTATCCCAATCCCTGCCTTTCAATGGCGGTTTTACCCAAGGCAAAGGGTGACGAGGAAAAGATATCCTCGGGTCTTTCAAAACTCAAGGACGAGGATCTCACCTTCAGCCTCGTTAACAACACCGAAACTCATCAGATGGTCATCTCGGGCCTCGGTGAAACTCATATCGACGTCCTCGTTTCCAAGCTCAAAAACAAATTCGGCACCGAGGTTCTTCTGGAAGCGCCCAGAGTGCCTTACCGCGAAACCATAAAGAAGAAGGTAAAGGTTCAGGGCAAGCACAAGAAGCAGTCGGGCGGCCACGGTCAGTACGGCGACGTATGGATAGAATTCCAGCCCAACCCCGATTGCGAGGAAATGGTATTCGACGAGGCCGTTTTCGGCGGAGCCGTTCCCAAAAACTTCTTCCCCGCAGTTGAAAAGGGTCTTCGCGAGTGTATGCAAAAGGGCGTTTTGGCAGGATACCCCGTAGTTAACGTAAAGGCGACCTTGGTCGACGGCTCCTACCACGACGTTGACTCCTCCGAAATGTCATTTAAGATAGCGGCGTC
>JAZQKU010000015.1:0-20382 GCA_045542315.1 Eubacteriales bacterium
GGTTGCGGACAAGCTGGAAAAGCTTAACCTTACCCACGAAACAAGAGACGGAATACTCAACCATGTATGGAAGTGTAAGCCCTCAACCTTAGAGGGCCGCATCGTACAGTATTCCGACCGTATAGCATACATAAATCACGATATCGACGATGCGATCCGCGGCAAGGTGCTTACAGAGGATATGCTTCCGAAAAAGTATATCAATATCGTTGGCGACCGCCATTCGGTAAGGATCGGACGTATGATTGAGGCTACCGTTTCAAAAAGCAGAAAAAACATTGAGAATGCAATAAAAGAAAACAGAAAAGACCTTCGCGGAGTGATCGACATTGAGCCCGAAATCAGAGAAGCTATTTTCGGACTGAAGGATTTTATGTTTGCAAACGTTTATTTCGGAAGCGAAGCCAAAAAGGAAGAGGGCAAGGCGGTGGATATTGTTAAAATACTTTACAAGTATTTTTGCAAATATAGTTCAAAGCTTCCCGATGAATATAAAAAGATATGCGATAAAGAGGGCGTTTCCCGCGCAGTGCTCGATTACGTTGCTTCTATGACGGACGGCTATGCGGTAACACTCTTTAATGAAATCTATATACCTAAGAAATGGCACTTGATTTAAAAGAGACCAATAAGAAAAGGCGGTGAGACCGTGGCAAAAATACCCGAGAGCTTTATACGAGAGGTAGTTGAGAGAAATTCAATAGAGGACCTTATAGGAAGCTACGTTGAACTTAAAAGAAGCAGCGGAAACTTTGTGGGTCTTTGTCCGTTTCACTCTGAGAAAACGCCGTCGTTTACAGTATTTCCCGATTCAATGTCGTTTTATTGCTTTGGCTGCGGAACGGGCGGCGACGCGATATCATTTATCTCGAAAATCGAAAACCTCGGTTACGTTGACGCCGTAAAATTTCTTGCGGAGCGTGCAAATATGACAATGCCCGCGGAGGATCCCCGCGAGGCGGCTGCTTCAAAGCAGCGTGAAACAATTTTGAAGGCGAATAAGGAAGCGGCACGATTTTATCATTCCTGCCTGAAGAACGAAAAGCTCGGCGCCACGGCAAGAGAATATATAGCTAAACGAAGGCTTACCCGTGAAACGGTTATTCATTTCGGTCTTGGCTATGCGCCTGACGGTTGGGATAACCTCACAAAGCACCTTCTTTCAAAAGGCTTCACCGAAAGCGATATTTTAACCGCAGGCCTTGCAAAAAGATCTGATAAATCGGGAAAGCTGTTTGATTTCTTCAGAAACCGACTTATGTTTCCCATTATCGACCTTCGCGGAAACGTAATTGCCTTCGGAGGGCGAGTGCTTGATGACAGTCTTCCCAAATACTTAAACTCCGGCGACAGTCCCGTTTTTTCAAAGAAAAACAATCTGTTTGCTCTGAACTTTGCAAAAAACAAGGGTAATGACAGATTGATACTCGCCGAAGGGTATATGGACGTTATCTCGATGCATCAGGCGGGCTTTACCGAAGCGGTTGCAACTCTCGGTACCGCAATAACTCCCGAGCATTCACGGCTTATGTCGCGCTATGCGAAAAAGATAATAGTTGCCTACGATACCGACCAGGCGGGCAAAAAGGCGGTTGAAAAGGCAACAAAGCTCCTCGGAGAATTGAGCGTCGATATAAATATCCTTGCAGTCAGTGACGGTAAGGATCCCGACGAATTTATAAGAGAAAACGGCGCAGAAAAGTTCGAGCTTCTTTTGAACGGAGCGAAAAACAGGCTTGATTACGAGCTTGGGATTATCAAAGGCAAATTCGATATAAAAACGCCCGACGGAAAAATCGCCTACATACGTGCCGCCGCTGAGATAATCGCAAAGGAAAGCCATTCGGTTACCCGTGAGGTCTATGCGGGAGTTTTGGCAAGAGAAACCGAGATTTCGGCTGAGCAGATCAAAAACGATATTTCAAGGTTCGTAAAATCAAATGAAAAGAAAAGCAAATTCAAGGAATTCGGCGATGCCGAAAAGAAGCTTAAGGTCCCCGAAAGCTATAATGACAGAAGTCTTGAAATGAGAGTGGTAAAGGCCGAAGAGGGACTTATTGCAACGCTCCTTAAAAATAACGATTATCTTTTCAAATTCGATGATTTAAAAGAGGAGCTCTTTATCACCGAAAAAAACAGATCGATTTTTTCGGCTGTTGCCGATAAAATAAAAAACGGAGAACAAACCGAAATATTCTCATTCTCGGGCGAGCTTTCGCAGGATGAAATGTCACACCTTGTGGGAATTGAGGCAAGGAGCCGTTTGTCGCAGAAGTTTACCCAAAAGGAAACGGAGGATTTCATTTCCGTTTTAAACAACGCAGGTGAGGGGAAGAAAAACCTTTCCGACTTAAGCGACGATGAATTCAGAAATTTATTCAAAAAGAAGTAAAACATAAATGAAAGGGAAGTAATGATGAGTAAAAACGAAAAAGACCTTCACGACCTTCTGGATGAAGAAATAATGAGGGAAATGGATAGCGATCACTGCGATTGCAACGATCCCGATTGCGAAAAATGCAATCCCGCATACGACGAATTCAACGATTTTGATGAATTCGGCGATCTCGACAGCCTCGAAGAGCCCGATATAATCGAGGAAGAGATAAACGAAGAAGAAGTGATGAACGAGATAGCACAGCTTACCGAGTTTGTCAATAACGTTGAGGAAGCGCAGGAGAGCGTGGTTTCTCTTGACGATCTTCTCGAGCAGGGAAGAAAGACCGGCAAGCTCTCTTTAAGACAGATCGAAACTGCTATGATCGAGATGGATCTTGATCCCGAGCAGCTCGATAAGGTGCTTGAGTTTATCGATTCAAACGATATTACTCTCTGCGACGATTACGGCAAGGAGCTTGACAGCACCCTTATTCCCGAGGAAGATATGGATATAAAGCCCGAGGAATTTGAGCAGGTATTTCTTGCAGAGGGCGTAAAGGTTGATGACCCTGTTAAGGTCTATCTTAAAGAGATAGGCAGAGTTCCGCTTTTGTCAAGCGAAGAGGAAAAAGAGTGTGCCGTAAGAATGGCACAGGGTGACGTTGCGGCAAAGCAGAAGCTTTCCGAAGCAAACCTCCGTCTTGTTGTAAGCATTGGAAAGAGATACGTCGGCAGAGGAATGCTTTTCCTCCACCTTATTCAAGAGGGTAACCTCGGTCTTATAAAAGCCGTTGAGAAGTTTGACCACACCAAGGAATTCAAATTCTCCACCTACGCAACCTGGTGGATACGTCAGGCGATAACGAGAGCCATTGCCGACCAGGCAAGAACCATTCGTATTCCCGTCCATATGGTCGAAACCATAAACAAGGTTTCCAAGGTTGAAAAGCAGCTTACCCAAGAGCTTGGCAGACATGCCCAGGTCCATGAGATTGCGGCTGAAATGAATATGCCGGTTGAAAAGGTAAGAAGCATTCTTAAAATAGCTCAGGAGCCCGTTTCTCTCGAAACCCCCGTCGGTGAAGAGGAAGACAGCCATCTTTGCGACTTTATTCCCGATGACGACGTTCCCGCACCACCCGAGGCCGCTTCTCATATTCTTCTTAAGGAAGAGCTCGCCGAGGTGCTTCGCACCCTTACCCCCAGAGAGGAAAAGGTGCTCCGTCTTCGCTTCGGCCTTGAGGACGGAAGAATGAGAACCCTTGAGGAAGTCGGCAAGGAATTTGACGTAACACGTGAAAGGATAAGACAGATCGAGGCAAAGGCGCTTCGCAAGCTTCGCCACCCCTCGAGATCCAAACGTCTTAAGGATTTTCTCGAATGAGTGATAACAGTTTAAACGTAAGACTTCAGAAGTTTATTGCCGACGCAGGCTATTGCTCACGCAGAGCGGCGGAGGAATATATTAAAAACGGTAAGGTCACCGTAAACGGCGAGGTTGCCGAAATAGGAATGAAGATCAACCCGGAGAAGGACAGAGTTTCCGTAAACGGAAAGGCACTTCGCAATCGCGAAAATCCGAAATCCTATTTTATGCTGTATAAGCCGCGCGGCTACGTTACCACGATGAAGGACGAAGACGGTAGACGTTGTATAACCGACCTACTTCACGGTATCAGCCAGCGAGTTTTCCCCGTAGGCCGTCTTGACAGAGATTCAGAGGGACTTCTGATACTCACAAATGACGGTGAGCTTTCTTTAAGGCTTACCCACCCTTCAAAGCATTTCCCAAAAACCTACCGTGTTACGGTAAACGGTGAGGTAACTCCCGACGAGGTCAAGAAGCTCACTGCGGGCGTTGTGCTTGACGACGGATATAAAACAGAGCCCTGTATAATAAAAACACAGAAGCGTGACGACGGCAAAACGGTTATGTATATAACCATCACCGAGGGCAAAAACCGTCAGATACGCCGAATGCTCGAAACGATAAACGCCGAGGTAATAATACTCAAAAGAATTTCTTACGGAAACCTTAATTTAACAGGTGTTGCCGTGGGAAAATACAGAGTTTTGACTCCGGAAGAAATCAAATATCTCAAATCATTATAATCTATAGCGAAACAGAGGAATACCAATGAAAAAATTTACAGAAATGTCAGTAAACGAGCTCGAAGCGGAATACAGCGCCGCATTAGAGGAATACAACAAATGCAAAGCGCTCGGCTTGAAGCTTGATATGTCGAGAGGAAAGCCCAACGCAGAGCAGATAGATACCGTTGAGGGCATGCTTAATATACTCAATAAAAACGAGGATTGCTTTTCAAACGGTCTTGACGTAAGAAACTACGGAATAGTTGACGGAATTCCCGAGGCAAAAAAGCTTTTTGCCGATTTAATGGAGGTAAAACCCGAAAACGTAATCGTCGCAGGCAACTCCTCTCTTAATCTTATGTACGATACCCTTGCGGGATATATGCTTTTCGGATCAAACGGATCAACTCCGTGGTGCCGTCTTCCCAAGGTAAAATTCCTTTGTCCAGTTCCCGGATACGACAGACATTTTGCCGTAACCGAGGCGCTCGGAATTGAAATGATAAACGTAAAAATGACCGATAACGGTCCCGACGTTGAAGAGATAAAAAGGCTTTGTGAAAATGACGACAGCGTAAAGGGAATTTGGTGCAATCCCAAATATTCAAACCCCGAGGGTGTTGTTTATTCCGATGAAACCATCAAGGCTCTTGCCTCGCTTAAGCCTGCCGCAAAGGATTTCAAGATCATGTGGGATAACGCCTACATAGTTCATTTCCTTGCAGGAGGTCCCGCAAAGATCGCAAACATTATCGAGGAATGCGAAAAGGCGGGAAATCCCGATATGGCAATCGAATACGTTTCAACCTCGAAAATAAGCTTCCCCGGCGCAGGTGTTGCCGCAATGGCCTCGAGTGTTAACGTTATAAACGAGCTTAAAGCAAGAATGTCCGTTCAGACTATCGGTCCCAATAAGATAAATCAGCTTATACACGTAAGATATTTCAAAGACCTTAACGGCGTTCTTGAGGTTATGAAGAAGTATGCAGATGCATTGAATCCCAGATTTGATCTTGTTCTCAATATGCTCGAGGAAAGTCTCGGTGAAAAGGGAATAATCACCTGGAAAAAACCCGAGGGCGGATATTTCATCTCAGTTCAGGTTTTGAACGGCACAGCAAAGAGAGTCGTTGAGCTTTCAAAAGAAGCAGGTGTTGTACTTACGGGTGCCGGTGCGGCTTATCCCTATAAGAAGGACCCCGACGATTCAAATATCAGACTTGCACCTACCTTCCCGCCCATTGAAGAGCTCAAGCAGGCGATGCAGGTATTTGCGGTAGCTGTAAGGCTTGCCGCCGCTGAAAAGCTTCTTAATAAATAAATCCGAAAGGACTTTTAAAATGATAAAGGATAAATACGAGTCCCCGTTTTGTTCGAGATATGCAAGCAACGAGATGCTTTACATATTCTCGCCCGACAATAAGTTCAAAACGTGGAAACGCCTTTGGATAGCTCTTGCGAGAGCTGAAAAGGAGCTCGGACTAAATATAACAGACGAGCAGATAGCCGAGCTTGAAAAATTCAAGGATATAATTGATTACGAAACCGCAACCGAAAGGGAAAAGCTTGTTCGTCACGACGTAATGAGCCACGTTTACGCCTACGGTGAGCAGTGCCCGACAGCAAAACCGATAATCCATCTCGGGGCAACGAGCTGCTACGTGGGCGATAACACCGATATTATCGTGATGAGAGAGGCACTCGAGGTAGTAAAAAGAAAGGTGCTTGAGGTAATCGCAAATCTTTCGGATTTTGCCGAAAAATACAAGTCGATGCCCGCACTTGCCTATACTCACCTGCAACCTGCACAGCTTACTACGGTTGGCAAGAGAGCAACACTCTGGATAAACGAGCTCTATATGGATTATATAGAGATATGCCACAGAATAGAGAGTCTTGCACTTCTCGGGCAGAAGGGAACAACGGGTACACAGGCATCCTTCGTTGAGCTTTTTGACGGCGACGGAGAAAAGATAAACAAGCTCGAAAAGCTTATTGCCGCAGAAATGGGCTTTGACAAGACGGTTTACGTTTCGGGTCAGACCTATTCGAGAAAGACCGATTATTTCGTTCTTTCAACCCTTTCGGGAATTGCACAGTCGGCATCGAAATTTGCAAATGACCTTCGTCTTCTTGCAAGCTTTAAGGAGATGGAGGAGCCCTTTGAAAAGAAACAGATAGGCTCATCGGCAATGCCCTATAAACGTAATCCCATGCGAAGCGAGAGAATATGCGCACTTGCAAGATACGTTATGGTCGATGCCCTCAATCCGGCAATAACCACCTCTGTTCAGTGGTTTGAAAGAACACTTGACGATTCCGCAAATAAGCGCATCTCCGTAAGCGAGGCGTTTTTGGCAATAGATGCGATTCTCGAAATTTACAAAAACGTATCGTCGGGACTTGTTGTATATCCCAAAATAGTAAGAAAACGCGTTATGGACGAGCTTCCTTTTATGGCAAGCGAGAATATAATGATGAGCGCGGTTAAAAAAGGCGGAGACCGTCAGGAGCTTCACGAAAAGATAAGAACTCACTCTATTGCAGCAGGCAAAACTGTAAAGGAAGAAGGCTTGACAAATGATCTTATCGAGAGAATTTGTGCTGATAAATCGTTTGGACTCAGTCTTGAGGAAATTGAAAAGGTTTTGATTCCCGAAAATTACACCGGAAGAAGTGCCGAACAGGTTGACGAGTTTGTTTCGGGCGTTATACGCCCCGTTTTGGCAAAAGAAAACGTCAGCTCGGCTGCTTCAGATCTTAAAGTATAAAGGAGAAGGATTATGGACTGCTTATTTTGTAAAATTGCAGCAGGGGAGATCCCTTCGGTTAAGGTTTATGAAGACGGGGATATCCTCGCATTCAAGGACATAGCACCGATGGCACCCGTTCATATTGTTATTATCCCCAAAAAGCATATTGCCTCGTCAGCCTTGGATATAAATGCCGAAAACTCATCGGTAATTGCAAGGATTTTTGAGAAGATACCCGAAATCGCAGAAAAATGCGGTATTGATAAAAGCGGATTCAGAATTGCAAATAACTGCGGTGATGACGGCTGTCAGTCAATAAAGCATATTCATTTTCATCTCCTCGGCGGAGAAAAACTTTCTGAAAAAATGTGTTAGGTGATTTAAAATGAGAGAATTTTTAGATATCAATATTGCAGGACTTCAAAGAAAGCTCCCCATATGCCCTATAAATGAGAATCTTTCCATTGCAGCATTTATCGTTTTCGGAGACGTTGAGCTCACCGAAAAGGCAACTGCCGAGCTTCTTAAGAAGATGGAAGAGTTTGATGTCATCATCACTCCCGAGGCAAAGTCGATTCCGATTGCTTATGAAATGTCAAAGCAGTCAGGGAAAAAGTATATCGTTGCAAGAAAATACCCCAAGCTTTATATGACAAACATATTGAAGGTTGCGGTAAAATCCATCACCACCGATAAAGAGCAGGTGCTTTACCTCGACGGTGATGAGGCGGAATTTATAAGGGGTAAGCGTGTTGCTATCGTTGACGACGTTATTTCAACCGGAGAAAGCCTCCGCGCCGTTGAGGAGCTCGTTAAAGAGGCGGGCGGTATCGTTACAAACCGCACGGCAGTTCTCGCAGAGGGTGATGCTGCCGACAGAAAAGATATAGTTTACCTTGAAAAGATCCCGCTTATCTTTAAATAAAAAAATATCGGAGATAAAAAATGAAAAATCTCAAAAAAGTAGTTTTGCCGATAATAGCAATTTTTATGTTACTTTTGGCGGCATGCAATACAGTCAATTACATTCTCCCCGAAAGCTTTGATGACGGAGATCAGCTCCTTATGCCTTCCGAGGGCGAGCTTATTGCAATTTTTGATACATCGTTTGGCGAAATGAGAGTCCGTCTTTTCCCGGGTCAGGCTCCCAAGGCTGTTGAAAACTTTATGAAGCTTGCGCAAAGAGGCTATTACAACGATATAACCTTCCACAGAATCCTTGTTGATTTTATTGCTCAGTCGGGTGACCCGACAGGCACAGGCTCCGGCGGAACCTCTATATGGGGTAAGGGCTTTGAAGATGAGTTTGATACAAAGCTTTACCATTACAGAGGCGCGCTTTCTTATGCAAGAGCAAGCAAGGGTGCAGAAAACGAAAAAAATATGAGCCAGTTTTTCTTTGTAACGAAAAACGTTAAGTATTACGCGGTTGACGTTAATAAGCTTATTAACCGCGGCTACTCCGAGAAGGCTGCAAACGCTTATCTCGAGGGCAGGGGAGATTACACTCTTGATGCGCTTTACAACCGTTACGACGTTGACGACAGCTTCGTTGTATTCGGTCAGCTTTACGATGGCTGGGACGTTCTTGATAAAATTGCCGGCGTTGAGGTTGACGGAGATCAGAAGCCTCTTGAAGAAATAAAGTTAAACAAAGTAACTATAACTACTTATACTGCAAATGAACAATAATATACGTTATGCCGATATGCATTGCCATTCATTGCTTTCAATGGATAGCAATACTCCTCACGAGGAAATAATACAAAAAGCAATAGACGCCGGAATTGAAATGCTCGCGTTTACCGACCATAACTACTGGATAGAGAATGATATTGATGGCTATTTGCAGCTTGTTGATTCTCTTAAGAGAAAATATGCCGATAACATTCGCATCGTCAGCGGTATTGAAATTGCAACGGTATCGTTTCACAGAGAAAGACTGCCTAAAAAGCTTGATTGCTTTGAATTTGCTCTTATCGAGCATCTTGGGTATAACGGCGGATTTACGCTTGACGAGCTTGTTGAATACAGGCAAAAAATCGGATACGGAATTGCCGTATCAATAGCTCACACCGATATTTTTTCTTTTGCAAAAAGGGAAGGTATAGATATAAATCGGCTTCTTGCCACCTTGCGTGACGAAAAAATCGCATGGGAGCTTAACGTGAATCTCGATACGATTCACGGCGGTTATCCGCATGCATACGTTGAGGAATTCCTCGAAAATACAGATCAGCAGGAAACGGTAAGGAAGAGCGGAATTTCCGTTACCGTAGGCTTTGACAATCATATAATTGCCGATTACAAGCCCGAAAGAGTAAAGCGTGCCTGCGATGCAATATCTGAAATGAATATTCCGCTTTTGAGTGTGTAAAAAATGAACGGTAAAATCAAACAACAAGTTAAAATATTACTGCCTTACGGTATCACAATGGCGGCGCTCTTCTTTTTGCTTCCGTTTATCTATCTTTTTATTTCGGAAGCAAGTCTTGTGCCGTTTGTGATCCTTGCCACCGTAAACCCCGTGGTGCTTGTAGCTCTCTCTGTGGTTTACGTTTTGAAAAACGGCTTTGCGATCCATTATCATTTGGTTATCGGCGCACTGTTTTTCCTGTCGGTTTTGGTTCATTACCCCATACATACAGCACCCTACGCAATATATTATATGTTGGTAACGGGCGTATTTGCTTTTTTGGTTCAAATGTTTAAAAAACAGTAATAACAAGGTCATAAGTCAGAAGGCGTATTCCTGAATGAGTAACACTAAATTCAAAATGGATCTCACAGAGGGCTCGGTATTCAAAAAGATGATTCTTTTTGCCGTGCCGCTCATCGGATCAAGCATATTACAATTACTTTTCAATACCGCGGATATCGTCGTTGTAGGTAACTATGCGGGTGATAACGCAATGTCGGCAGTCGGCTCCAATACGGCGATCATTGGGCTCTTTACCAATATCTTCGTCGGCCTTTCTGTCGGAGCAAACGTCTTGGCGGCAAGATGCTTCGGTGCTAAGCAAAATGACGAGCTTAAGCAAACGGTACATACTGCCATGCTTATAAGCTTGATCAGCGGTATTTTGCTTTCGGTGCTCGGTATAATATTTGCAAAGCCTATCCTTACCGTTATGAAAACGCCCGATGAGATATTGCCGCTTGCAATAGTTTATCTGCGTATTTATTTTATCGGTATGCCCGCGATGATGGTATATAACTTCGGAAGTGCTCTTTTGAGAGCTGCGGGCGATACCAAACGTCCCTTTGCTTTTCTTGCAATATCGGGCGTTGTAAACGTTTGCCTTAATCTTGTTTTTGTAATTGTATTCGGTATGGATGTTGACGGCGTTGCACTGGCATCGGTAATTTCTCAATGCATTTCAGCCGCCCTTATCGTAATGTGCCTGATGAAGGAAAAGAGTGCCTTCAGGTTTGAGCTTAAATCGATGCGTATTCATTGGGATAAGCTTTTTGAAATTGTCAGAATAGGCGTCCCCGCAGGCTTTCAGGGAATGCTTTTCTCAATTTCAAACGTAATAATTCAGGCATCGGTCAACGATTTCGGTGAAATAATCGTATCGGGAAACACAGCCGCTGCAAATCTCGAACAGTACGTTTTCTTTATAATGAACGGCTTTCATCAGGCTGTAATCAGCTTTGTAGGTCAAAATTACGGAGCGAGAAAATATAACAGAATTATAAAATCGGTAGTTACAGCCGAAATTTGTGTTTTCGTAAGCGGTTTTGTTTTCGGAATGGCAGAGTATATTTTCGGAAATCAGCTCCTTATGCTTTATACCTCCAACCCTGCGGCTATTGCGGCAGGCATAGAAAGGCTTGGGGTGATTTCTGCAAGCTATGCGCTTTGCGGAATTATGGACGTAATGGTAGGCGCACTTCGCGGAATAGGATATTCGGTAATTCCCATGCTTGTTTCGGTAGTGGGAGTGTGCGGTCTGCGAATTGCATGGATCTTCACCCTCTTTCAGCGCCCCGAACTGCACACTGCGGGATTTCTCTATCTGTCATATCCCGTATCCTGGGTAGTAACCTTTGCCGTACTGCTTATAAGCTTTATTTTTGCGGTTAAAAAAGTAAAGCTGAAAATTGAAAACAATGCGATTTAGTCTTATTCCAAATCTTTCTATTATTATGAATAAAACATTAACTTTTTTCAATTTGTTGAATTTGAGTTGATTTTATAGTATAATCTATTCGGGAGGTTGTTCTTTTGAAAAAATCAATATTTAAAAAAGACACCTTTGGTTCTGGCTTAAAAGAAAATATCAGGGCAACCGAGGAATTTCGCCTCGGTAAATCTGTTGTCTCCAAATGTATATCACTTTCGTCTTTGTTTATTGCATATACCTTTAAATACGCAATAAAAAAGCTTCCGCTGTTTTTTAAAAGGCACAGCGTGTCGGTAGCGGCGGTAATTGCGTGTTGGATAGGTATTGCCGCCGGCATCATCTTTTTCTTAACGAATTATACCTTTGGCGTCAGGGTCGTAATGGGAGAGGTCGAGGTAATCGTTGACAGGCAAGAGGATTTTGCCAACGTGCTTTTACAGGTTGAAAATGATTATACCAAAAAGACGGGTGAAAATTTCTATTTCGATAAACAGCCCGTTTATTCATTGACTCTCACAAAAAATAACGCCCTTTCTACGGGCGAACAAATCTACGACTGCCTTTCCGAGGAAGCGGAAATTTCAATGGGTATGTCCTACGGAATTTTTATTGACGGTACACTTATCGGCACATATCCTCGTGAAACAGACATATGGGAGCTTCTTGACAGGGTAAAGGAAAGATATTCCGATCCCGATGCTATTGATGAAACTATAACGATCGATAATAAGGTTGAGTTTGTAAAGGGTATGTACCCGAAAAATAAATCACGCACGCTTGAAGAGCTTTTCGTGATGTTCACTGCCCCCTCCGATAACCGCACGGTAACCGTTATTAAGGGTGATAAGGCGGCGACTATTGCATCGGAGTACGGAATGACCGTTGCACAGCTTCAGCTTCTTAATCCGGACTATAACCTTTCAAGTCTTAAGGTCGGAACCAAGCTTTTCGTTTCAAAGCCCGAAATTCAGCTTGATATAGCTGTTGAAAGAACTGTGGTTTACACCAAGGAAATTTCCTATAAGACCGTTACAACCTACGATAAAACTATGTTTGAAACCCAGTCGGTGGTAACGAAAAAGGGCTCTAACGGTATAACCGAATACGTTGACAGGGTAACACTCGTAAACGGCGAAGAGGTAACGAGAAAGAACGTTGAAAAGGTCGTTTTAAAGGCTGTTGTAAACCGTGCTGTTACCAAAGGTACAAAATCTCTTGCGCCTACCGGTAAGTTTATTTTCCCGATAGAGAAGGGTAAATATAAGATTACTTCTTATTATATGGATAAGGAATATTATAAGCAATTCGGCACGTGGCACAAAGCTCTTGACTTTGGCGCAAAGAATGGTACACCTATAATGGCGCCCGATAGCGGAACTGTAATTTTTGCGGACTGGACCAGCGGTAAGGGTTACGGATATCTTGTGAAAATAGAGCATCAGAAGGGTGTTGTTACTTGGTACGGACATTGCTCTAAGCTTGCCGTCAAAAAAGGTGATAAGGTTTACCAAGGTCAGGTAATTGCATACGTAGGATCGACAGGTAACTCCACGGGACCGCATCTTCATTTTGAAATCCGAGTCAACGGAGAATATGTAAATCCGCTTGATTATTTGAAATAGCATAAAAAGAGGCAGTAACTATGATCTCAATGGGAATAGATATCGGCGGAAGCACAACTAAGATCGTCGGTATGAACGAAAAATGTGAAATAATCGACCTTTTCAAGGTAACGGCTACCGATGCGGTTACATCTGCATTCGGTGCATTCGGCCGCTTTATAAATGAAAACGGAATTAAGCTTTCGGAGATAAAGAACGTTTACGTTACGGGTGTTGGCTCATCGTTTTTAAACGATGATATTTACGGCATCAAGGTAACTAAATCCGATGAGTTTCAATGCATCGGTGAGGGCGGACTTTATCTTACCAAGCTTGATGAAGCAATCATAGTAAGTATGGGAACCGGCACGGCACTTGTAAAGGCGCAAAACGGCAAGATTGAATACCTCGGTGGCACCGGCGTCGGAGGGGGAACCCTGGTGGGGCTTTCAGAGCTTATGCTTAACGTAAGAAACGTTGAGAGCATAAGTGAGCTTGCAGCATCGGGAGATCTCTCAAAAATAGACCTTACTATCGGGGATATTTCCAAGGAGAAGATCAACATTCTTCAGCCGCATGCAACCGCAGCAAACTTCGGAAAGGTATCCGACCTTGCTACTAAGTCGGATATTGCACTCGGAATACTCAATCTTGTAGTGCAGACCGCGGGTATGATGGCGATATTTGCGGCGCGTCCCAACAATATAAAGGATATAGTTCTCACCGGAAATCTTTCACAGATATCGCAGATAAACTTTATCAAGGACGATCTTGCTGCGATGTTCAATTTCAGGTTTACTGTTCCCGAAAATTCTCAGTATGCAACCGCAATAGGCGCAGCATTGAGAGCAGTTATGGAAAAATGATTTTAAATGACGTTTAAACCTCATTAGGTTATAAACGAAAGGTGAATTTTTGTACATATTGCACAAAATGAACATATGAATTTTGTCGAAAATGCCAATATCAATTTTCCGGTTTTTGTAGTATAATATTTGAAGATAATTATGTGTATATAAATGCACTTAGGAGGATATAAAATGGCAAGTCTTTCACTCAGAAAAATTTACAAAAAATACGCCGGCAATGTTCTCGCAGTTTCTGATTTCAACCTTGAAATCAAAGACAAAGAGTTCATCATTCTTGTTGGTCCCTCGGGTTGCGGTAAGTCCACCACTCTCCGCATGATCGCAGGTCTTGAAGAGATCACCGAAGGTGAGCTTTACATAGGCGACCGTCTTGTTAACGACGTAGCACCTAAGGATAGAGATATCGCAATGGTTTTCCAGAACTACGCACTTTATCCCCACATGACCGTTTTCGAGAACATGGCATTCGGTCTTAAGCTTCGCAAGGTACCGAAGGACGATATCAAAAAGAGAGTTGAGGAAGCTGCCAGAATCCTCGATATTACCCACCTTCTCGACAGAAAGCCCAAGGCTCTTTCGGGTGGTCAGCGTCAGCGTGTTGCTCTTGGACGTGCTATCGTTCGTGAGCCTAAGGTCTTCTTGCTTGACGAGCCTCTCTCCAACCTCGACGCAAAGCTCCGTGCACAGATGAGAACTGAAATTTCCAAGCTTCACATCAAACTCGGAACCACCTTTATATACGTTACCCACGACCAGACCGAGGCTATGACCATGGCTGACAGAATCGTTGTTATGAAGGACGGTCTCGTTCAGCAGGTTAATACTCCTCAGAAGCTTTACGATGCTCCTTGCAATATGTTCGTTGCAGGATTCATCGGTTCTCCCCAGATGAACTTCATCGATGCTGAGCTCAAGAAGAAGAAGGATGGCAACGTTTATGTTGAATTCGCAGGCTTCTCCATTAAGCTTCCCGAAGAGAAAGCAGAGCTCAAGAAGGTTGTTCAGGCTGTTGAAGAAGAGAGACCCGTTGTTCTCGGTATCAGACCCGAGCATCTTCACAACGAAGATCACTATATGGAGCAGCTTAAGGACAGCATAATCAAGGCTGAGGTTGAAGTTACCGAGCTTATGGGTGCTGAAACTTATCTCTACCTCGATATCGACGGCAATAAGTTCACCGCTCGCGTAAAGCCCACCACCGCCATTATGCCCGGCGACAAGATCGAAATTGCTATCGATCCCGAGAAGATCAATATTTTCGACAAAGAAACCGAAACTGCTATCTGCAACTGATTTACAATCAATTATGCCAATGCCGTCAAATCGGACGGCATTGGCAATTTCATTTAAGGGGGGTATTTTCTTGAAGTTTAATGAACGTAAGGAAATGATATTTCATTTCATAGAAGATTATTACTCTAAAAACGGAATACCGCCTACTGTTCGCGAAATCGGCAAGGGCGTAGGTCTTTCTTCGCCCGGTACGGTCAAGCTGCACATTGACAATCTTATTGCAGAGGGACGGTTGATATCAACACCGAATAAGAGCCGTTCGCTTATGCCCGCAAAATTCAACTTTTCCGTTCAGGTTCCCATCGTTGGCAAGGTTGCGGCGGGAATGCCAATATTTGCCGAGGAAAACTATCTTGGAAACGTTCCGTTTTATTCGAACGGAAAATATTATTCCGAGGATGAACTGTTTGCTCTTTCGATCAAGGGTGAAAGCATGGTAAATGCAGGCATTTTAAACGGCGATATAGTAATTGTCAAGAAAACTCCCGTAGCGCGTGACGGCGAAATCGTTATCGCATTGATAGAAGACGATGCCACCTGCAAGCGCTTTTACAGATCTGAAGATAAGATCGTATTAAAACCGGAGAATCCCGAATATAATGATATTATAGTAGATAAAGCCGATATTCTCGGTAAAGTCATTTCGGTAATGAGATATTATTGAAAATAGCGGTATTATAACCGCTATTTTTTTATAGGTGAAAAATGGAATCAAACGAAAAGGAACAGCTTGTTGGCACGGTTGACAGAGTTGTTTACAGAAACAAGGAAAACGGTTATACAGTATTTGAATTGATAACTGACGACGGAATGGTTACCGTTGTCGGTATTTTGCCTTCTGTTGGAGAAGGACAGAAGATAACTGTAAGCGGTAATTACAGCACCCATCCGCGTTTTGGTGTGCAGTTCAAGGCTGATTCGTTTGAAACCGAGCTTCCCGATAATGCCGACGATATTGCACGGTATCTCTCGTCAGGTCTTTTTGAGGGAATAGGCCCGCAAACGGCGGCAAGAATTGCCTCTCGCTTCGGTGCAGACACCTTTGATATAATTGAAAATAACCCGTTGAAGCTCTGCGAGATCAAAGGAATTTCGCCAAAGAAAGCGAGAGCGATTTCAGAGCATTATTCAAGACTTCTTGAAATCAAGCCGATAATACTCTTTTTTCAAAGCCACGGCTTTTCGGCGCAAAACGCAATGGATGCATTTTGCATTCTCGGCGGTAAAGCAATATCAATAATTAAATCAAATCCTTATATACTTATGGACGACGGTATCGGAATTTCATTTAAAAAGTGCGATACCCTTGCATATGAAATGGGAATAAGGCCAAACGATCCTATAAGAATTGATGCCGCGCTTCGGTATATTTTAAAGCATAATCTCGGAAACGGACATACCTTTTTACCAAAGGAAAAGCTTATTGCAACTTGCACCTCTGCAATGCAGATAGAAACAGAAGATGCTTTGAATTCATTAAACAGACTTATCAGGAACGGAACAGTCTCGACAGACGGTGATATAGGCGGAATTGAGGCCGTTTATCTTGCCGAGTATTACTATGCCGAATGTTATCTTGCCGAAAGAATAACCGAGATGGCAACTATGAAAAACAGCATCAAGAATATTTCTGAAATTATTTCAAAGACAGAAGAAAACTACGGCTTTGAATTCAATGAAAAACAAAGAGAAGCAGTAAATAACTGCGTCAACTCAAAGATATCTGTGTTAAACGGCGGCCCGGGAACGGGAAAGACTACCACACTTCTTTGTGTGCTTGACGTTTTGGAAAAGAATCATAAAGAGGTGCTTATTGCCGCACCAACGGGAAGAGCCGCAAAAAGAATAGAAGAGCTTACCGGAAGAGAAGCCAAGACGATCCACCGTATGCTTGAACTCGAAATGAACGAAGGAAAAAAATATAGCTTCAGGAAGAACGAAGAAGACCCGCTTAAGGGTGATTACGTTATAATTGATGAAGCTTCAATGGCTGACGTGCTTCTTATGGCGGCGCTCTTCAAAGCTATGCCGGAAGGGATGTCTGTTATTCTTGTCGGTGACTCCGATCAGCTTCCGCCCGTTTCAGCAGGCAATTTCTTCGGAAATATCGTTGCAAGCGGATGTGTAACTATTACAACTCTTACCGATATCTTCCGTCAGGCACAAAATTCGGGAATAATTATTGGCTCGCACGAAATTAACAAGGGTAAAGTGCCGAACCTTGACAATAATTCCTGCGATTTCTTCTTTATTGGCAGAAGCTCTGAATCCGACGTTTGCTCGACCGTTGCCGATCTTTGTTCACGAAGGCTTCCGCAGAAATACGGATTTGACCCACTTAGCGATATTCAGGTAATCGCGCCGACAAGAGTAACACGCTGCGGCACGGAATATCTTAATGCAGTGCTCCAAACGGCTTTGAATGCCGAAAACAAGGAAAATGAATCAATAGTTTATAATAACAGAATATACGCCAAGGGCGATAAGGTAATGCAAACAGAGAATAATTACGATATATTCTGGACGAGAGAGCTTGATGACGGTGGAAAGGGAATATATAACGGAGATATAGGAGTAATAACCGCTGTTAACAAGATAATGAAAACCGTTTCCGTGAGATTTGACGATAAAAACGTTATTTATAACTACGAAATGTTATCGGAGCTTGAGCCGGCTTACGCAATCACCGTTCATAAGAGTCAGGGAAGTGAATTCAAGGCGGTAATTATACCCGTATTCGACGCACCTAAAATGCTTCTTAACCGTTGCTTGCTTTACACGGCGGTTACAAGAGCAAAGGAGCTTTTGATCTTCGTAGGAAAGCGCGAGATCATTGCCGAAATGGTTGCTAACGGCAGGGCGAATATCAGCTATTGCGGACTCAAATATCTTTTAATGCGGTATAAAAAATGATGAACGATATATTAAAGATGCTGCGAGCGTATATTTTTCCCAAGGGTTGTGCATGCTGTCTTAAGCCACTTGATCCTCTTGACGAAAGCTACCTGTGCGACGAATGCAAGGAAACGTTTGCCTCAGATCTTATTAAACGAAGCCTTGAAAACAAAGTAACGTGTTATTCCTATTGTAAATACGGCGGTGCCGCGCGTGAAGCGATTATAAATCTCAAATTCAATCGCTTTGGCTTTGCGGCAAAGCCTCTTGGAGATAAGCTTGCTCTGGTTTATGAGGTCTCATTAAAGCATAGACCTTGTGAAAACACGGTTTTACTTCCGGTTCCGATTGCAAAAAGAAGAGAAATTAAACGCGGATTTAATCAAAGCGAGTTGATCGCAAGGCGTCTTTCGGAAAAGTTGGGTATCAAGGTCATTGACAACGCCGTAAAGAAAACTAAAAACACTTCCGCCCAAAGCTTAAGCAGAAGTGCAGAAGAAAGAAAAGAAAATGTAAAGGGCGTATATCAAATAAAAAACGCCGAAGCAATAACGGGGAAGGACGTCGTGGTTATCGATGACGTAATTACAACCGGTAGCACCTTAAAGGAGCTTACGGATATTATTTTACCACATGTAAGGAGCGTTGTTTGCTTGACGGTTGCATCGGCGGAAATAGATAACGACAATTAAAAAAGGCATTTATGACTTCTGTCATAAATGCCTTTTAAATTTAGCTTTCGAGGTCGGATATAACCTTTTCGGCAGTTAAAACAAGGTCGGCGGATATTTCCTTTACCTCGGCCTCGTTCTCACCCTCGACCATAATTCTTACAAGGGGTTCGGTGCCTGAAGGACGAACGATTATCCTTCCTCTGTCACCAAGCACGGCACGTTTTTTCTCAACGGCATTGACGAATTTCTCGTTGCAGGTGAGCGCGGATTTCATCTCCGCATCTGCCTTGATATTAACGCTGATCTGCGGGAAGAATACCACGTCGTCATAATATTCACTTGCTTTTCTGCCGCTTTTTGCAACTACCTCAAGGAAAGCGACTGCTGTCATTTCACCGTCACCGGTTGAGTTTCTGTCAAGTAAAATGATATGACCTGATTGCTCTCCGCCGATAGAAAGACCGCTTCTGAGCATTTCCTCCAGAACGTATCTGTCACCGACGCGGGTAAGCTCGTAGTTTATGCCGTGGTTTGTCATATATTTCAAAAATCCCATATTCGACATCGTGGTAACTGCGATTTTATTATTATTCAATTTTCCCGAAGCCTTAAGGTCGAGCGCAATGGCGGCAATTATTCTGTCACCGTCCAAAACTCTGCCCTTATCATCGCAGATAAGGCAACGGTCGGCGTCGCCGTCAAAAGCAATACCGAGGTCGGCGCCTAGCTTTAATACCTCTTTTGCAAGATCTTCAACGTAAATTGAGCCGCAGCTTTTGTTGATGTTATAGCCGTCGTAATCTCTGTTTAAGTAAATAAATTCTGCGTTTATCTTTGAAAATATCTTTTCTGCGCATACTGACGAAGCGCCGTTGGCGCAATCAACGAGGATTTTGAATTTCTTGTTAAAGCTTGCGTTTGCATAGTATTTAACCTTGTCTGCATATATGTCAGCACAATCGTTGATTTCGAAAACTCTGCCTACGTTTTCGCCGTCAATAATAACGCCGCCCAATATGCCGCTTTCAATTTCCTCCTCTACGGAATCGGGAAGCTTGAATCCGTTTTTATCAAAAAGCTTGATACCGTTGTACTTTGAAGGATTGTGTGACGCCGAAATCATAACGCCGATATCTGCGTCAAAATGCTTGAGAAGCACAGGGATCGCAGGGGTGGGAATTATACCGAGTTTATAAACGTCAGCTCCTGCAGAGCAAAAGCCCGCAGACATTGCGTCAATAAGCATGGCGGCGGAAACTCGGGTGTCACTGCCGATAATTACTTTAGCTTTTTTGTTTAATTTTTTGTTTAAAACAAAAGCAGTTGCTTTTGCGGTTTTTAATGCAAGCTCGGGAGTGAGGTCTTTATTTGCAATGCCTCTTATGCCGTCTGTGCCGAATAACTGTCCCATAGTAATTCTCCTTAAAAAGATAATTGATTATTGGAATTTTTGTCAAAGGGTATGCCGAGATGCTTATATGCAAGATGGGTTGCGGCTCTGCCGCGGGGGGTGCGCTCCAAAAATCCTATTTGTAAAAGGTAAGGCTCGTAAACGTCCTCGATAGTTATTGCTTCTTCACCGCAGGTTGCGGCAAGTGTTTCAAGTCCTACAGGACCGCCTCTGAAGTTCTTTATAATTGAAGTGAGCATACGTCTGTCAATGCTGTCAAGACCGAGCTCGTCAATTTCCATTC
>JAZQKU010000016.1:0-21540 GCA_045542315.1 Eubacteriales bacterium
CCTTTTGTTTAAAGAACAGAAAATGTTATATTTTGTTATTTTGCTTGACTTTTTTGTTATAAAATGTTACAATTATACTGACCAAAAACGGAGTTTTTCCAACAGGAGGTGGCACCGATGAACTACGAACGCAGGGAGAAGATAAAAGAGCTTTTCAAAGTCAAGGAAATAATCACCTTGAAGGAGCTTGCTTCCCTTTTCCCCGAGGTCTCAACCATGACTCTTCGCCGTGATCTTGAATATTTCGAGCACGAGGGCCTTATTATGACCGTCCGCGGAGGCTGCAAGGTTTTGGAGCATCACAAGATGCCTTCCGAAGCCACGTATGAGGACCGTGCAGTTTCGAACGTCGTTGCAAAAATGCAGATCGCAAAGGCTGCGGTCCCCTATCTCGAAAGCGGCAGAAACGTTTTTATCGACAGCGGCTCTACCATGATGTGCCTTGCAAAGCTTATCCCCAACATGAACTTCTCGGTAACGACAAACGCCCCAAACATTGCGCTTGAGGTTCTCCGCCATTCTCAAACCACCGTCAATCTTGTGGGAGGACTTATCAACAGAGCAAACCTTGCCGATTCGGGAGCACAGGCGCTTTCATTTATCAAATCGGTCAATATAGATATCGCTTTTATCGCGCCTGCAGGTCTTTCTTCAGCAGGAGGCTTTTCCTGCGGCAACTATGCAGAGTGTGAGGTAAAGCGTGCCGTCATCAAAAAGGCAAACAAGGTTATTTTGCTCATGGACTCTTCAAAGGTAGGAAAATCTCTTGCCTACACCTTTGCAAACTTCAAGGATATAGATATCCTTATTACAAACGAGAAACTTCCGGAAAGTCTTTACGTTTCCGCCATTAAAAGCGGAGCCGACGTTAAGACTCTGGATTTCTAATATATAATAGTAATACAATTTTAGGAGGATACATAATGAAAAACACAGCACTCAGACTTTACGGTGCAAATGATCTCCGTCTCGAGACTTTTGAGCTCCCCGCAATCAAGGACGACGAAATTCTCGTAAAGATCATTTCCGACAGCCTTTGTATGTCTTCTTACAAGGCAGCATGTCAGGGTCCCAACCACAAGAGAGTTCCCAACGACGTTAGCGAAAACCCCATCATCATCGGTCACGAATTCTGCGGTAAGCTCATCAAGGTAGGCGCAAAATGGGCTGACAAGTTCAAGGCAGGAGACAAGTTCGTTATCCAGCCCGCTATGAACTATAAGGGCTCGCTCGACGCTCCCGGTTACTCCTTCCAGTACATCGGCGGCGACTCTATGTACGCTATCGTTCCCTCTTGCGTTATGGAAAGCGACTGCCTCTTGGCTTACGACGGCGACGCTTACTTCTACGGTTCTCTTGCAGAGCCCATGAGCTGCATCGTCGGCGCTTACCACGCAAACTATCATATTCCTCAGGGTACCTACGTTCACAACATGGGTATCAAAGAGGGCGGCACCCTTGCACTTCTTGCAAGTGCAGGTCCTATGGGTCTCGGCGCGGTTGACTACGCTATCCACGCTGAGAGAAAGGCTTCTCTCGTTGTAGTTACCGACATCGACGATGCAAGACTCAAGAGAGCTTCCGAAATCCTTACCGTTGAAGAAGCTGCAAAGAACGGCGTTAAGCTCGTTTACTTGAATACCGCTACCGTTGAGGATCCGGTTGCTACCCTTCTTTCCTACACCGACGGCAAGGGCTACGATGACGTTTTCGTTTTCGCTCCCGTTGCTCCCGTTGTTGAGCAGGGCGACGCAATCCTCGGCAAGGACGGCTGCCTCAACTTCTTCGCAGGCCCCTCCAAGACCGACTTCTCCGCAAAATTCAACTTCTACAACGTTCACTACAACTTCACCCACATTGTAGGCACCTCCGGCGGCAACACCGACGACATGAAGGAAAGCCTTAACAAGATGGAAAAGGGCGTTTTGAATCCCGCTATGATGATCACCCACGTAGGCGGACTTGATTCCGCAGCAGAAACCACCAAGAACCTTCCCAACATCAAGGGTGGCAAGAAGCTCGTTTACACCCACAAGTCTATGCCCATGACCGCTATCGCAGATTTTGCAGAGCTCGGTAAGACCGATCCCTTCTTCGCAGAGCTTGACAAAATCGTTTCCGCTAACAACGGTCTCTGGTGCGCAGAGGCTGAGAAGTATCTTCTCGCCAACGCAAAAGACCTCGTTATTGACTAATTTTATTTAATTACATTATATTATCAGATACGGAGGAATAAAAATGGCAACAGCAGTTATCATGCCCAAGGTTGGTATTTCAGTTGAAAGCTGTGTTATCACCAAGTGGCATAAGCAAAAGGGCGATGCCGTAAAGGTTGGAGATCTTCTCTTCTCTTACGAGACCGACAAGGCTTCGGTTGATGAGGAAGCAAAGGTTGACGGTACCCTTCTCGAAATATTCCAGGGTGACGGTGCAGACGTTCCTTGTCTTACCAACGTTGCGGTTATCGGTAATCCCGGCGAGGACGTTTCCGCTTTCGCTCCCGCAGCAGACGCCGACGAGGCTCCCGCAGCCGAGGAGGCTCCCAAGGCTGCAGAAGCAGCAGCTCCCGCAGCAGAGGCAGCTCCCCTTGCTCCCGTTGAAAGAGCAGAGGGCGAGATCATCAGAATCTCTCCCAGAGCCAAGGCTTTGGCAGCAAAGCAGAACGTTGACATTCGTTTTGCAGCAGGCACCGGACCTTATGGCAGAATCATTGAAAGAGATATCAAGGCAGTTATCGACAGCGGTATGACCTTTACCGGCGCAGCTTTGGGCAAGGACGGCGCAGAAAACGCTACCGGCACCGGAATCGGCGGCAGAGTTTCTCTTGCAGATCTCATGGCTAAGCCCGCACCTGCAGCAGAGGCAGCTCCCGCAGCTCCCGTTGCAGATTACGAGGACGTAAAGATGAGCAACGTCCGCAAGGTTATTTCCAAGTCTATGCTCACCTCTCTTACCACTACCGCACAGCTTACTCACAACATGAGCTACGATGCTACCGAGATCCTTAAATTCAGAAAGAATCTCAAGGCAAACGCAGAAAAGCTCGGTATGGGCAACATCACCATCAACGACATTATCATCTATGCCGTTTCACGCGTTCTTAAGAACCACAAGGATCTCAACGCCAACCTCATCGGCGGCGATACCATGAGATACTTCAACCACGTTCATATAGGTATTGCGGTTGACACCGAGAGAGGACTTTTGGTTCCCACTCTCCGCAACGCAGACACCCTCTCGCTTTCCGAGATCTCCGCTCAGGCTAAGGCTCTTGCAAAAGAAGCACAGGCCGGCAACATCAATCCCGACAAGCTTCAGGGTGCTTCCTTCACCATCTCGAACCTTGGTTCCTTCGGTGTTGAGAGCTTCACTCCCGTTATCAATCCTCCTCAGACCGGTATCCTCGGTGTTAACACCCTCACTACCCGCGTAAGAGAAGTAAACGGCGAGCTCAAGGCATATCAGGCTATGAATCTTTCTCTTACCTACGATCACAGAGCTTTGGACGGCGCGCCCGCTTCCAAGTTCCTTCGTGAGCTTTGCACCGTTTTGGAAAATTTCTCGATTTTCCTTGCGAAATAAGAAAGTGTGACTGAAAATGGATAAATTTGATCTTATCGTCCTCGGCGGCGGCCCTGCAGGCTATCTTGCAGGCGAGCGCGCGGGACACGCAGGTCTTAAGACCCTCGTTATCGAAGAGAGAGCTTTGGGCGGCACCTGCCTCAACGAAGGCTGCATTCCCTCTAAAGCACTTCTCTACTCCGCAAAAATCTTTGATTACACCCGTCACGGCGACAAATACGGCGTAACCTGCTCCTCTTCCTCTATAGATCAGGAAAAGGTTATCGCAAGAAAAAACAAGGTTGTTAAAACTCTCGTAGGCGGCATCGGTATGCAGCTCAAGGCTAACGGCGTTACCGTCGTTAACAAGAGAGGTATGATACTCGGCAAGAAACCCGACGGCTTCCACGTTGAAGCTGACGGCGTTGAGTACGTTGCTACCAACCTTATCATCTCCACCGGTTCTACCGCAGTAGTTCCTCCCATTCCCGGTCTTAAAGAGGCTGTTGAGGCAGGCTTTGCGGTAACCAACAGAGAAATTCTCGACCTCACCGTTATCCCGAAGGAATTCGTAGTTATCGGCGGCGGCGTTATCGGTCTTGAAATGGCTTCCTATTTCAGCAGCGTGGGCTCTCACGTTACCGTTATAGAAATGCTTGACAAGATCGCAGGTCCCACCGACAAGGAGATCTCCAAGATACTCCAGAAGAACTACGAGGCAAAGGGCATCGAATTCAAGCTCTCCTGCAAGGTTACCTCCTTTGGCAAGGATTTCGTTGAATACGAGGAAAAAGGCGAAAAGAAGACCGTTAAGGCCGACAAGGTCCTTCTCTCTATCGGACGCCGTCCCAACACTCAGGGAATCGGCCTTGAAAACCTCCACGTTGAGATGGACAGAGCAGCTATCAAGACTGATGAGAAGATGCGCACCAACATCAGCGGTCTTTACGCTACCGGCGACGTAAACGGCAAGTCTATGCTCGCTCATACCGCTTACCGTGAGTCCGAGGTTGCTATCAACAACATTCTCGGCAAAAAGGATACCATGCGCTACAACGCTATTCCCGCTGCCATCTACACCAACCCCGAGGTTGCTACCGTAGGTGAGACTATCGACAGCGCAAAGGCAAAGGGTATCAACGCAAAAGAAATCAATATCACAATGAACTATTCCGGCCGTTACGTTGCTGAAAACGAAGGCGGAAACGGAATCTGCAAGCTCGTCGTTGATCAGGATAACAACCGTCTTGTCGGCGTTCATATGATCGCCAACTACGCTTCCGAAATCATCTACGGCGCTGCTATGATGGTAGAGGCTGAAATGAAGATCGAGGATATCAAGGAATTCGTATTCCCCCACCCCTCGGTTGCCGAGATCATCCGCGAAGCACTTTTTATGATATAAATTGAAAATTTATAAAATCTGAAAAAGGAGAAATAAAAATGCCTAAGTCACAACACGTTAACTACGCACCCCTTCACAAGGCTCGCAAGATCACCTTCAAGGACATTCCCGTTTGTCAGTACAAAAAGACCATTAAGGAAGAAGTCGCTGAAGGTAACTTCACCAAGGCCGACCTCCTCGGCATCTACGAGGATATGCTTTCGATCCGTGAGTTCGAAACCATGCTTCAGACCATTAAGCTCGAAGCTAACTACAACAACAAGGCTTTCACCTATCCCGGTCCTTCTCACCTTGCTATCGGTGAGGAAGCTACCGCAGTAGGTCAGGCTTACCTCCTCGACGAGAACGACTTCATCTTCGGTACTCACCGTTCTCACCACGAGGTTATCGCAAAGGGTATGTCCGCTATCAAGAAGCTCTCCGAGGAAAGACTCGTTGAGATAATGGAAACCGTTCAGGGCGGCAGACTTTACGATATCATCAAAAAGCACTCCAAGACCACCGATATCAAAGCACAGGCTAAGGAATTCTTCCTCTACGGTCTTATGGCTGAGCTCTTTGCTAAGGATAACGGCTTCTCAAGAGGCCTCGGCGGCTCTATGCACGCTTTCTTCCTTCCCTTCGGTATATTCCCCAACAACGCTATCGTTGGCGGAAGCGCACCCGTAGGTACCGGTGTTGCTCTCTTCAAGAAGTGCAACAAGCAGAAGGGTATCATCGTTGCCAACGCAGGTGACGGTGCTGCTGCAAGAGGTCCCGTTTACGAGTCTATGAACTTCGCTAACATGGACCAGATGCGCGAGCTTTGGGGCGACGAATACAAGGGCGGTCTTCCCATAATCTACAACTTCAACAACAACAGCTACGGCATGGGCGGTCAGACCAAGGGTGAGACCATGGCTTACGGCGATCTCGCAAGACTCGGCGCTATGGCTGAGAACGGCATGAACGCTGAAAGAGTTGACGGTTGGAATCCCCTCGCTCTTATCGAGTGCTACAAGAGAAAGATCGCTGAGATCAACAAGGGCAACGGCCCCGTTCTTCTCGACGTTGTCACCTACCGTTTGAGCGGTCACTCCACCTCCGACGTTATGACCTACCGTACCAAAGAGGAGCTTGAGGAGTGGGCAGCACACGATCCCATCAAGGCATTCCCCGCTGACCTTCTTAAGTCCGGCGTTGTAACCGAGGACGAGCTTAAGGCAGTTGAAGAGCTTGCTGCTGCAAGAAACAGAGCAATGTTCGAGCTTGCTTCCGACCTCGAGATCTCTCCCTACACCGATTTCGAAAAGAACCCCGACTTCATCGAAAACCTCATGTTCTCCAACGAGAAGGTTGAGAAGATGCTCGATGCAAAGCCTGAAGTTCTTATGGAAAACAAGGAAGAGAACCCCAGAGTTATTCAGATAAAGAACAAGGCACGTTACGCTTTTGACGAGAAGGGCAAGCCCTACTCCAAGGCTAAGGTTTACAATATCCGTGACGGTATCTTCGAAGCTATCTTCGACAAATACTACACCGATCCTACCCTTATCGCTTACGGTGAGGACGTCAGAGACTGGAACGGTGCATTCTCCGTTTACCGTGGTCTTACCGAAGCTATCCCCTATCACAGACTCTTCAACTCTCCCATCGCTGAATCCGCTATCGTCGGTACCGCTGTTGGCTACGGTATGGCAGGCGGCCGTGTAATCGTTGAGCTCATGTATGCTGACTTCATCGGTTGCGCAGGCGACGAGATATTCAACCAGCTCGCAAAATGGCAGGCTATGTCTGCAGGCGGTCTTAAGATGCCCGTTGTTCTCCGTGTTTCCGTTGGTTCCAAGTACGGCGCACAGCACTCTCAGGACTGGACCGCTCTCTGTAACCACATCCCCGGCCTCAAGGTTGTATTCCCTGTAACTCCTTACGATGCTAAGGGTCTTATGAATACTGCTTTGATGGGCACCGACCCCGTTGTATTCTTCGAGAGCCAGAGAATTTACGATCTCGGCGAGCAGTTCCACGAGGGCGGCGTTCCCGAGGGTTACTATGAGATCCCCTTCGGCGAGCCCGACGTTAAGAAGGAAGGTAAAGATATCACTATCCTTACCGTTGGCGCAACTCTTTACAGAGCTTTGGAAGCTGCAAAGACTCTTGAAGAGAAATACGGTATCTCTGCTGAGATCATCGACGCACGTTCCGTAACTCCTCTTAACTACGAGCCCATCCTCGAGTCTGTTAAGAAGACCGGCAAGATCCTCCTTGCTTCCGACGCTGTTTCCAGAGGCTCTGTTCTCAACGATATGGCAAGAAACATCACCGAGCTTGCATTCGATTACCTCGATGCACCGCCCGCAGTTGTTGGCTCCGAAAACTGGATCACTCCCGCTTTCGAGTACGACAAGGAGTTCTTCCCCCAGCCCGAGTGGATCCTCGACGCTATCAACGAGAAGCTTATTCCTCTTAAGGGTCACGTTTCCGTTAAGAACTACACTCCTCTCGAGCAGATCAGAAAGGCAAAAGAAGGCGTTTAATCGCTTCCTTCCCAATGATTTTAAAACCCCCGACAATTATGTCGGGGGTTTACTTTTTAATTAAATAACGGCGTCGGAAAAACCGACGCCGTTATTTTTATACGTTTTTGATTTTCTGAATACAGTCAATGCAAAGGAACTTGCTTCCGAATTCAACAAGACCCGTTTCGCCGCCGCAAACCGCGCATTTATCGGCTGCGCGCATCAATATAACCTTATCTCCCTCGACGAATATCTCAAGACCGTCGCCCGATTGAATTCCGAGAGAATTTCTTATTTCTATGGGAATAACGACTCTTCCGAGCTCGTCAACCCTTCTTACTATTCCGGTTGATTTCATTATTATCACCTTTCAAAGTTGATGATATAATTATACAATAAAAAACTCGGTTTTTCATTGCGATTTAAAAAACAAATTGTTAAAAGTTACTTAACGAGAATTAAGTCCTCGGCATAGGGAAGTGATTTTATCCAATCGCAATAGACGTGCCACTCGGAGAGCTTATGGGCGCATCTTGCATAATACATTGAGATAAGGTTTTCGTAATTCATCGTTACCGTTCTCATCTGATTATACGATGAGGGAAGAAGCTGAATTATTGAATACCAGGTTTCCTTATCCTTGGTTTCTAAATATTCAAGGCGAAGCTCCTCAAGCTCAGCTATGGTGCGGTTTATTGAGTTAAGCGCCTTTTCGTTCATTTTATCAACGGAGAAATCTTCAAGTGAAAAGGGTTTGGAGTGTATCTTATGCATCGTGCTCGTTGAATTTGCAACGGTGCCTACCTTATATGTATCGAATTCCTTCCACCAATAAAGAGGCGCTGTGATATCAACCGAGACGAATATCTGACGCAAAAACTTTCTGTGGTCGCTTCCCGCCTTGGCAAGGCGTTTTGCAAGGTCAAGGTCGTTTTCGCCGAAAACAAAATCGCCGTTTTCATCAAAGCTGCTATCGAGCTTTGCCCAGCTGTTAAGCGGATTTCTTGCTCCTCTTATTGCATTATCAAAGTTCATTACCGACGTGCGCTCACATTTAAGCATTTTTGCTACCGCCTTTTTTTAGTATATTATAATTATAACACCTTTTTCGACATTTTACAATAGAAAAAATTAAAACGGCTGAAAAACAGCCGTTTTAAAGGTTAGCTTCTTAATGTGATTCCACCGTTTAAGTAGTAATACTGTGTTGAGGTGCCAAGGAGCTTTGCATCGTCCTTGGGATATCTTTCAACGTCGAAGCCGTTTATCATATCTGCAAAATACTCAAGGAAGAGGTCGCCCTTAACCGTGATTTCAAGGCCGCTTGCCTTCCCTGCCTTCTCTGCCACGTTAACCTTGAGCTTGTTATAGCCATTGCGTTCTACGCCGGTAACGGTATATCCGTTAATTGAGATATTCTCTTTTTCGGGAGAGAGTGCAAGCATGGGAACGCATTTTCCGCCGAAGGTAAGGGTAAATTCGTTTTCACCCGTTTTTTCTGCCGAAACGGTTATATCGGGAGTAAACTGTGCGAAATCCATTTCAAGCGCGGCATTTGCCGAAGAGGGAGTCCAGACAAGGGTGAAGTTCTTGATAAAGCCGTTGATTATCTCATTTGCAAGGGGGATAATATAGCCGCCGGCGCCGTTGACCTTTACCTTTGCGCTTTGCTTTACGCCGTCGCTATCCTCATATTCGCAGTGCAAGGTGCCCTTGGCGTTGTTTGTAACGTAGGCAAGGAAGTTATTGTAAGCAAAGCCGTTTTGCGGAAGATCGAGCTTTATTGCTCCTTTTTTGCCCTCCGCAGTAATAATTCCCTTTCCTCCCGCAACGGTAAAGCTTCCGCTTACAGCGCCAAATCCCTCACCGTAGCCGTCCTTATTAAATGAAAATCTCGTGCGGTAATCGTCGGTGGTCGCCTTTACGATGGTATCCTCCTCGATTATCGTGCCGCCCTTCTGATTTTGCACGCTTCCGTAATAATGTGTTCTCATTCCGTTTGCTCTGAAGGGGGTGTAGAAGAAAAGATCCTTGAAGGTGAGGTTCTTATCGCCCTTGTTCATAAAGAGGATATCGTAAACGTAGCCGTTATTTCTGGGGTTGATTATATTTGTGTAAAAAAGGTTATCGGCAACCAATACGTTTTCATGCTGTGTGTTTTCATTTGCCATTATGAGAATGCCGCCCGCATCGTTGTGATGGAAAACGTTGCCTGTGAGCGTTGCGTTTTTGCAGTAGGCTTCGTAGTCAAAGCCGGTGCCGTCGTTCTGACCGAGATTGTAAACGTAGGAAAATTCGTTATTATAAACGTCGATATCCGTACAAATTGCAGCGTAACCACCGCAGGTGCCGCCGAAGAAGGTGTATTTATCACTGCCGCCGAGAATTCTGTTGTTATATATCTTTGCATTGTTTACTCGGCTTGCTCTTACAATACCCGCAAACGAGCCGGTTACGATATTGTTGTGAACGTTTACTTTATCAACGTCGTAAATCTCAATTCCCGTTATGCAGTTATACATTATATTATCATATATCTCTATATTTTTGTAGCCGTTGAGATGGCCGCGCTTGCCAACGGCGATTGCAATAGAATACTGAAATTCGCCTGCTCCGCCGCCAGTTGCAGATATTGTTCCGGTATTGGTGTTTACCAAGGGGAGATCTCCCTGCACCTCTTTCAGAAATGCATACCACTCATCCATAGTACAGTTCGGTCCCATACGCTTTAGCGTTTCGTCGCACAAAATATCGTAAAATTCAAGATTTCGGATAACAAGACCGTCGCCGTCCTTGACACAAGGTCTTACGTAAAGTCCTACGTTGGCGGTGCTTACGGCAATATCTTCAATAATGATATTTCCTATATCAACTATCTTTTCACCCGTTGCGGAAACGTCGGTTACTACGATACCGATATCATCGCGCTCGCCGTTTAATTTTATCATCGGCTTATCGGCCTTCTTATCGCCGTAAGCGCCGATGACCGCAGGATATTCCTCCGAGCCGTGTCCTCTTACGGTAAGACGCTCATTCCATACGTCGCCACGCTTAAGGGCAATTTTATCGCCCTCCTTTAAAACGAGGTCCGAAACGTTTTTAAAGGTCTTCCACGCCTGATTTTTTGAGGTGCCCGAGTTTTCATCGTTTCCCTCTGAAAAGCTTACGTAATAGGTGGTACCAACCGATTTGCAGGCCGAAAGCATTGAGATCACTCCAAATAAAAGTGTTACCGATAACATAACGGATAGAATTTTTTTAATCTTCATACACTTTGCCACTCCTAACTGTATTTGTATAAATATTATACCCCCCCCCGAAATTTTTTGTCAACTGCTTTTTTGGGGGAATATAATTTATTTTAAAATTATTTTCTCGTGTTTTCTTTTCCTCTGTAAACCACGAATTTGCAAAAGAGAAACTCAAGAACGAAATTAGAGAGCATAGTGAGCGCAAGGATTATAAAATCGTTTACTCCGCTTGCCTCGGCAAGGTTTCCCAAAATCGTTGAAACGGGGGTGAAAACAAGATAAAAGCCAAACACCTTAGCCATTGCAACGGGCACGTTGGCGGCGGATTTAAAGGTGTAGCGGCGGTTTAATGTGAAATTCCAGACGATAGAAAGAATAAGGGAAATAAGGTAGGGTATCCAATAATCCTTAATAAAAATTTCCAAAACGGCAAACGAGCCTATCTGAATAATTCCCGCCGAGATTGAAAAGAGAGTGAATTTAACTGCCTGTAAAAAGCTTTTCTTTTTATCCATTTAAACTTCTCCGCATTTTTACTTTTTTATATTATAACATATTGTTTTTTCAATTACAACAGTTTTTTTCTTGCTCTTTTTTAAAAGCCGTGATATAATAATTGGTAGATTTTTTTGGAGAGATTTTTATGGATATAAATTACGGAATTGTAAGCACTTCTTCTATTGCACCGCGCTTTATAGACGCCGTGAGAAGGCAGAAGGCGGGAAATATAGTTGCTGTTTCGTCAAGAAGTCTTGAAAAGGCGAAGGAAAAGGCCAATGAGTGGCAGATTCCGAAGGCTTACGGAAATTATCTTGACCTTATTGATGACAGCGAGGTTAACGTGGTTTACGTTTCATCTGTAAACTCGGAGCATTATGCAGTTTCCAAGGCTGCGCTTTTGGCGGGTAAGCACGTCGTTTGCGAAAAACCCTGCACCGTTTCAAAGGAAAAGACCAATGAGCTTTTTGATATTGCAAAGGAAAAGGGTCTTTTTCTTATTGAAGCGCAGAAAATGCTCTTTTTGCCGGTTATCGATAAGGTAAAAAATATTATTGAGTCGGGGCTTCTCGGCGAAGTAACTATGGTCGAAATGAGCCACAGCTTTTCTGCGGCTTACAATGAGTGGATGTATGATAAAGCACTTGGCGGAGGTCCGTTGCTTTCAAGCGGGATCTACGCCTTCGAGCTGATCTTACACCTTTTCGGTGATATTAAGAGAGCCGAAATCACAAAAAGCTCTATGCCAAACGGCGTTGAATGGCAATATATCGTTACCGGCGAAACCGAAAGCGGAGTCTTGTTTGCCGTAAAAAACAGCACCAAAGCAGTTTTGGATAACACCGCACACATTTTCGGAACGAAGGGATACCTTGATATTCCGAGCTACTGGAAGGCTCGAAAGGCAGTGGTTCACCTTGCGGGAAGTGACCCTGAAATAATTGAATTTCCCTCCGAAAATGAGATGGTCTATGAGGTCCTTCACATTAAGGATTGCCTTTTAAAGGGGCTTCCTACAAGTCCCGTTGTAACAAGAGAGCTTACCGTTAAGGGAATTTCGGTAATTGAAGGTCTTTCGGATCAAAAAGTTGGTTTTTAAGCGTTATTTTGATTGATTAAAATAAAAAAGAATGTTATAATATTAAAAGAGGTGTTTTTATGAATATTACAAATGATATCAAATATATCGGTGTAAACGATAAAAAGATAGACCTTTTCGAGGGGCAGTACGTCGTTCCGAACGGTATGTCCTACAACTCTTACCTGATCTGCGACGAGAAAACCGCGGTAATGGATACCGTTGACGCCGCATTTACTCACGAATGGCTTGATAATATCGAGGCTTCGCTTTCGGGCAAGGCTCCCGATTATCTCGTAGTGCTTCATATGGAGCCCGACCATTCTGCAAACATTTTAAACTTCACAAAAGTTTATCCCGATGCAAAAATCGTTTCGTCCGCAAAGGCATTTGCCATGATGAAAAACTTTTTCGGCACCGATTTTGCCGACAGGCAGATAGTTGTATCGGAAGGAAGCACCCTTTCGCTCGGCTTGCATACCCTTCACTTCGTTACTGCGCCGATGGTTCATTGGCCCGAGGTAATCGTTGCTTACGACAGCACCGATAAGGTCCTTTTCTCCGCAGACGGCTTTGGCAAATTCGGAGCACTCGATACCGATGAGGACTGGGCTTGCGAGGCAAGACGCTATTATATCGGAATTGTGGGAAAATACGGTGCGCAGGTACAGGCGCTTCTCAAAAAAGCCGCCGCGCTTGATATTTCTGTAATCTGCCCGCTTCACGGTCCCGTGCTTACCGAAAATTTGGGATATTATATAAACCTCTACAACACCTGGTCAAGCTACACTCCCGAGGATGACGGCATCGTTATTGCCTACACCTCCGTTTACGGCAACACAAAAAAGGCCGTTATTGCACTTTCGGAGAAGCTTAAGGCAAACGGTTGTCCGAGCGTTACCGTTCACGATCTTGCAAGATGCGATATGGCAGAGGCGGTTGAGGACGCATTCAGATACAGCAAGCTCATTCTCGCTACCACAACCTACAATGCGGAGATATTCCCCTTTATGCGCGAATTTATCAACCATCTTACCGAAAGAAATTACCAAAACAGAACGGTAGGTCTTATTGAAAACGGAAGCTGGGCTCCTCTTGCCGCAAAGGTCATGAAGGAAATGCTTTCGGGCTGCAAAAACATCACCTTTGCGGAAAATACCGTAAGGATAATGTCGGCTCTTAACGATGAAAGCATGGCACAGCTTAATGCTCTTTCTGAAGAAATGAGCAAGGAATACCTTGCAAGGCAGGATGCTACCGCCAACAAAAACGATCTCACCGCGCTTTTCAACATCGGTTACGGTCTTTACGTTGTCACCTCAAACGACGGCAAAAAGGATAACGGACTTATTGTCAACACCGTAAGTCAGGTTACCAATACTCCCAACAGAATTGCCGTTACGATAAACAAGGAAAACTATTCGCATCACGTTATAAAGCAGTCGGGCATTATGAACGTCAACTGCTTAAGCGTCGATGCTCCCTTCAACGTCTTTGAGACCTTTGGCTTCCAGAGCGGAAGAAACGTTGATAAATTCGCTTCCTGCGAGCCTCTTCGCTCCGACAACGGCTTGGTTTTCTTGCCGAGATATATAAATTCATTTATGTCGCTTAAGGTTGAGCAGTATATCGACCTTGACAGCCACGGAATGTTTATCTGCTCGGTTACCGAATCACGCGTTATCAACGACAGAGAAACGATGACCTACAGCTATTATCAGCAGCACGTTAAGCCCGCACCCGAAACAGACGGCAAAAAGGGCTACGTCTGCAAGATCTGCGGCTACGTTTACGAGGGAGAGCCGTTACCCGATGACTTTATCTGTCCGCTTTGCAAGCACGGCGCGGCAGATTTTGAAAAGATCAAATAATTTTACTGTTTGAAAGGAGAAAATATAATGGCTAAATACGTTTGCGACGTTTGCGGTTGGGAATACGACGAGGCTGTGGGCGATGCCGATAACGGCATTGCGGCAGGCACCTTGTTTGCAGACCTCCCCGAGGATTTTGAGTGTCCTCTTTGCGGTGTAGGCAAGGATCAGTTCTCTGAAGCATAATAAAAAAGTGAAAGCTCCCGATTTACGGGAGCTTTTTCAATACATTTAAAGCAACAAAAAACGCTGTCTGTAACAGACAGCGTTTTTGATTGCAAATTATTAAATAATAACTTACTTAAGCTCGACTTTAGCGCCGGTCTCTTCGATCTTAGCCTTAAGAGCCTCAGCTTCGTCTTTTGCAAGAGCTTCTTTGATCTTTGCGGGAGCAGACTCAACAAGAGCCTTAGCTTCGCCGAGACCAAGAGCGGTGATCTCACGAACAACCTTGATAACGTTGAGCTTGTTGGGGCCTATTTCGGCGAGTACTACGTCGAATTCGGTCTTCTCTTCAGCAGCTGCTGCAGCGGGTGCTGCTGCTACTGCAACGGGAGCGGAAGCGGAAACGCCAAACTCCTCTTCGCAAGCTTTAACAAGTTCGTTAAGTTCGATAACGGTCATTTCTTTAATAGCGGCAATGAGTTCTTCTTTAGTCATGATTTTATCCTCCATAATTTAGATAATTTTTTAATTTTTTTAGATTTTTTACGCAATCTTACGCGTTTTTCTCTGCGATAGCGTTAAGCAGATAAACAAAGTTGGAAAGGGGTGCCTTGAAGCTGCCGAGAAGTCTTGCGATAAGAACTTCCTTGGAAGGAATTTTTGCAAGTGCTTCAACAGTTTCCTTGTCGATCGCCTTGCCGTCCATAAATCCGCCTTTTACCTGATAATAATCGTTCTTTTCAGCGAATTCGCAAACGAGCTTAGCTGCCGACGTTGCATCTTTGGAAATTGCGAGTGCGGTGTTGCCGTTTAAAAGCTCATCGAGACCTTCGATGCCTGCTTCCTTGAGTGCAAAACGGATCATGGTGTTTTTTGCAACAACATATTCAACGTCTGCCTTACGGAACTCTGCACGGAGCTTGGTGTCGTTTTCAACGGAGATACCGCTGTAGTTTACGAGAACGCAGCTTGTTGCATTCTTGAACTTTTCGGTAAGCTCTGCGATTACGACCTTTTTGCTGTCGATAGTTGCCTGACTGGGCATTTTTTTCACCTCCGTAAATATTGTCCGACCGGACGGGAGGAAATAAGAAACGCTCCCCGACCGGAATCGAGGAGCGCAAAAATACTAATTGCTTTAGCGTTTTTACTCTTTCCTCGGCAGGCCTTGTTAAGATTATATCCTTTCGGAAACCTGCTGTCTTCGGTTAGAACTTGTATATTATACCACTAAATTTTGTGTTTGTCAACACTTATTTTAAATTATGCTTTGTTTACAGAGCCAAAAAGGGTGATTTTCTCTTTTACGGTTGCTTTTATTGCTTCGTAACCGGGCTTCAAGAGCTTTCTGGGGTCAAAGCCCTTGCCTTCAAGATCCTTGCCCTCTTCGATATACTTTCTGGTTGCTGCGGCAAAGGAAAGCTGACACTCGGTGTTTACGTTGATCTTTGCAACGCCGAGGCTTATTGCCTTCTGTATCATATCTGCGGGGATACCGGTGCCGCCGTGAAGAACGAGGGGCATATCTCCGGTGAGAGCCTTGATCTTTTCAAGAACGTCGAAGCGAAGGCCCTGCCAGTTTGCAGGGTATTTGCCGTGAATGTTTCCGATGCCCGCTGCGAGCATGGTAACGCCGAGATCGGCGATCATTTTGCATTCCTCGGGGCTTGCAACCTCGCCGCCGCCTACAACTCCGTCCTCCTCGCCGCCGATGGAGCCTACCTCGGCTTCAAGGGAAAGGCCGAGCTTATTGCAGGTTTCAACGAGCTCCTTGGTCTTTTCAATGTTTTCCTCGATGGGATAATGAGAGCCGTCGAACATTACGGAAGAAAATCCTGCTTCGATGGTCTTCTTTGCGCCCTCGTAGCTTCCGTGGTCAAGGTGAAGAGCAACGGGAACGGTGATGTTAAGCTCGGTCAAAAGTCCGTTTACCATTCCGACTACGGTTTTGTAGCCGCCCATATATTTGCCTGCGCCCTCGCTGACGCCGAGGATCACGGGTGAACGCATCTCCTCAACGGTTTCCAAAACAGCTTTGGTCCATTCGAGGTTGTTAATATTTATCTGTGCAACGGCGTAACCGCCTTTTGCTGCTTTTTCAAGCATTTCTTTTGCTGAAACCAACATTTTTATTACTCCGTTTCTATTATCTGTCTTCAAGATGCTTGGGCTCGGGGGGAAGAAGAGCCGCCTTGCGGGAGAGGTTGATTCTGCCCTGAGAATCGATCTCAATGCATTTTACAACGATCTCGTCGCCTACCGAAACAACGTCCTCAACCTTGTTGATGAACTTGTTATCGAGGTTTTTGATATGAACGAGACCTTCCTTGCCGGGAGCGATCTCAACGAATGCGCCGATGGGAATTATCTTGGTGACCTTACCGGTGTAGATGGTGCCGGGAATCGGGTCGTTTACTATGGTTTCGATGATATTGATGGCTCTCTTACCTGCTTCTATATCGATGCAAGCTACGAAGATTCTGCCGTCCTCTTCAACGTCGATCTTGGTGCCGGTTTCCGCAATGATCTTCTGGATTACAGAGCCGCCCTTGCCGATAACGTCCTTGATCTTGTCAACGGGAACGGAGGTGGTGAGCATCTTGGGTGCGTAGGGTGAAAGCTCTTTTCTCGGAGCGGGAATTGCTTTAAGCATAACCTCGTCGAGTATATAGTTTCTTGCCTTGTGGGTCTTTTCAAATGCGCTTCTGATGATTGCGGGGGTAAGACCGTCGATCTTAAGGTCCATCTGGATTGCGGTGATACCGTCGTGAGTACCTGCAACCTTGAAGTCCATATCGCCGAAGAAGTCCTCAACGCCCTGAATGTCAACCATGGTCATCCAACGCTCACCCTCGGTGATAAGACCGCAGGAGATACCTGCAACGGGCTTTCTTATCGGAACGCCTGCTGCCATAAGTGCAAGGGTAGATGCGCAGATAGAGCCCTGCGAGGTGGAGCCGTTAGAGGTAAGAACCTCGGATACAAGACGGATCGAATAGGGGAATTCCTCTTCAGAAGGAATTACGGGTTCGAGTGCTCTTTCAGCAAGTGCACCGTGACCGATCTCACGTCTGCCGGGGCTTCTGGGTGCCTTTGCCTCACCTACCGAGTAGGGCGGCATATTATAGTGGTGCATATATCTCTTGAACTCTTCGGTATCGATACCGTCAAGAAGCTGTCTTTCAGCAACGGAGCCAAGGGTCGCAATGGTGAGGACCTGAGTCTGGCCTCTTGCAAAAAGTGCGGAGCCGTGGGTTCTGGGAAGAATATCGACCTCGGCGTGCAAGGGACGGATCTGATCGATTCCTCTGCCGTCAACACGCTTGTTGTCGTCAAGAAGCCAACGGCGGACAACGTATTTCTGGAGCTTATACATACACTCTGCGATAGCGGCAGCGTATTCCTCCTCGGGATACTTCTCTGCAAAATGCTCTGCTACCTCTTCGTTGATGACCTTCATACGGGCATCTCTTACGTTCTTATCATCGGTATCAAGTGCATATCTTACCTTTTCAATGCAGAAATCCTTGATATCGTTGTAAAGAGCTTCGTCAACTACCATTGACTGGAACTCGAACTTCGGCTTGCCGACCTCGGCTTTGATCATATTGATAAAGTCAACGATGGGTTTGATCTCCTCGTGAGCCTTCATGATAGCGTCGAACATTACGTCATCGGGAATCTCATTTGCGCCGGCCTCGATCATAACTACCTTCTCGGCAGAAGCTGCAACAGTGAGGTTAAGAGTGCTCTTCTCGCGCTGCTCAAAGGTGGGGTTTACGATGATCTCGCCGTCAACGTAGCCGACGTTTGCGCCGCCGATGGGGCCGCCCCACGGAATATCGGAGATAGAAAGGGCAACTGATGCGCCTATCATACCTACGATTTCGGGAAGGCAATCGTTATCGACCGACATAACGGTAAGAACGACTGCAACGTCGTTTCTCATATCCTTGGGGAAAAGAGGACGGATAGGACGGTCGATAACGCGGGACGAAAGGACCGCTTTATCGGAGGGTCTTCCCTCTCTCTTAAGGAAGCTGCCGGGGATCTTGCCAACAGCATAAAGTCTTTCCTGGAACTCAACCGAAAGGGGGAAGAAATCAATTCCGTCTCTCGGTGCGGCAGATGCGGTAACAGCTGCCAAAACGGCGGTATCGCCGTAGCGGATCATTGCCGATCCGTTTGCGAGCTCTGCGTATTTGCCGGTTTCAACAACAAGCTTTTTGCCGCAGAACATCGTTTCAAAAATTCTGTGATTTTCGTACATTTTACTATTCCTCCATTTTTTGTTTTGGGCGTTTCGGAAGGTTTTAGCAATTATATAAACGCAATTTTTTTGCATTTTTCCTGCGCTTATATAATGGCTAAGCCTAACAAAACGCTCCTTTAATTATGATTTACGGGAGTGCGGATATTTATCCGCACCCCCGTTTTGTCATTACTTTCTGAGGTTTAACTTTGCAACTATTGCACGGTATCTCTCGATATCCTTATTGTAAAGGTAGTTCAAGAGGTTACGTCTGTGACCGACCATTTTGTAAAGGCCGCGACGTGAATGATTGTCGTGCTTGTTGGCTTTGAGGTGCTCGGTGAGGGCTGCTATCTTCTCGGTGAGAACAGCGATCTGAACCTCGGGCGAGCCGGTGTCGGTTGCGTGGATCTTGTTTGCTTCGATGATTTCGTGCTTTCTTTCTTTAAGCATGGGGATTTCCTCCGTTTTAAAATTATTTTCAATCGACTCAGCAAGGGGCAGGAAGTGTCCTTTTTTAAGGCTTACACCCCAAACCGTGTCAAAAGCTTGATTATTATAACATATATTATTGCGTTTGTAAAGTATTTTTTCAGAAAAAATGTTTTTTTCTCAATTTAGTATTGACAAATTACGAAAAATGTATTAAAATATTCAAGCTGTTAAAAATAACCCGTTAATTCGGCGTTAAAAACGGCTACGTGGCGGCATAGCTCAGCTGGCTAGAGCATCCGGTTCATACCCGGCAGGTCGTTGGTTCAAATCCGACTGCCGCTACCACATAAGGCGCCTTGGTCAAGCGGCTAAGACACGGCCCTTTCACGGCTGTAACAGGGGTTCGATTCCCCTAGGCGTCACCAAATAAAAAAACCACCCAACAGGGTGGTTTTTTTGTTTTTTTCAGTAAGGGGAATCGAACTGCGAATGGGAGCAGATGTGCCGAGGACTCTCGCAGGCGTCAGCAAAAGGCATTTCCCTCTTGACCATACGAATTATAAGTAGTATAATATAGTTATAATCAACTGTAAAAGGAGAGTATAAAAATGGAAAACAATTTGAATAAAGCATTGATCTTGGTTTTAAAGATAGTTTCTACCGTCATCATTTCCTTGGTTATTCCTTACGCCTGCATCATTGCTCTTTTATCTGTCGCACTGTTTCCTATTGCTTATAATATTATATTATCGATTGCAGGCGCGCTCCTTTTACCATCGCTTATACCTTTTATCTGGGTTAAAAAGCGCAAAAAGTATTTAAAGGGTTGGCTGTGCGGTATTCTTGCGGCAGTTATCGCCGCCGCAATTCCCTTCGGCATAGATTGCTACAACGATTATATTACGATAAACACGGCACCGAGCATAAACTGCAACGAATATCTCCCCTTTACCGAGGATTCCAAAATAGTTAAATTTGACAGCAAGACCCTAAAGCTCACCGAAAAGCTTCCGAGAATAGACGGCGCAGCCGCTTGTTTCCCCGTTTATTCGGCATTCGTCAACGCCGTTTATCCCGATACCACCGTTTTAGATCAAGGCGCTTTCGTTTATAACAACACCGTTAGGGGCTACGAGAAGCTTGCAAACAAGCAGACGGATATTTTCATCGGAGCAGCTCCGTCCAAAGCGCAAAAGGATTTCGCTGAATCCTGCGGCACCGAATTCAAATACACACAGATAGGCACCGAGGCTTTCGTATTTTTCGTTCATAAGAATAATCCGATAGACAGTCTTACCGTTGAGCAGATAAAGGGCATCTATTCCGGTGAGATAACCAACTGGAAAGAGGTTGGCGGCAGAAACGAAAAGATAGTTGCCTATCAGCGAAACGAGGGCAGCGGAAGCCAAAGCATGCTCGTAAGGTTTATGGACGGTACGCCCTTGATGAAGCCTACGACCAAAGACGTGGTCGACGGTATGGGCGGCATTATCAAACGTGTTGCCGATTACAAAAGCGAGAGCTGCTCAATAGGTTTTTCCTTCAGGTTTTACGTTGAGGGAATTATTAAAAATCCCGATATAAAAATGATCGCCATCGACGGCGTTGCCCCGAGCGCCGATAACATTAAAAACGGAAGCTATCCCGTCGTAACTCCTCTCTATGCGGTAAGCTACGAGAACAATCCCAATCCCAACGTTGACGCTTTAATAAATTGGATGCTTTCGGAGGAAGGTCAGTATATTATCGAAGAAACGGGATACGTCGGAATAATGAAATAAGAAACAACAAAAAATCCTCAAGCCGCTGCTTGAGGATTTTTTTATTACATTTTCTCAACCGTTTCGATGCCGAGGACGTTAAGCTGAAGCTTCAAATAATCGTTTACCGCTTTGCAAAGAGCCAAGCGTGAGGATTTCTTTTCGGCATCCGCTTCGTCGATTATGCGGCAATCGTGATAAAATCTCGAAAAGTCGCTCGCTGCAAAATAGGCGTTTTCTGCGATTACGTTGGGAGCCTTCTCGGCGATGGCACGCTGGAACACGTCACAGGTAAGAAGCATTCTTATAACGATATCGCGTTCCGCATCGGACCAGATGCCGTGAAGCTTGCTTCCCTCTTCACCCGCTTTTCTTAAAATCGAGTTGATTCTCGTTACGGTGTAAAGGAGGTAGCTTCCCGTCTTTCCCTCAAAAGAGATGAATTTATCTATATCGAATACGTAATCCTTGGTGGGTTGGTTTATCATATCGCCGAACTTGATTGCCGCCATTGCAATTTTGTTTGCAGCCTCAAGCTTTTCCTCCTCGGAGGAATAGGCGTTTTCCGAAAGCTTTTCCATAACCGCGGAAACAACCGAATCAAGAAGCTCCTCAAGGCGCATAACGCCGCCGTCACGGGTCTTGAAGGGCTTACCGTCGGCGCCGTTCATCGTGCCGTTTCCGAGATGGTAAAAATCACAGTCGGCGTTTACGATTTCAGCCTTTCCCGCGGCACGGAACACCTGCTTGAAGTGAAGCGCCTGAC
>JAZQKU010000017.1:0-5793 GCA_045542315.1 Eubacteriales bacterium
TTTTATTTTATTTCTTTTATCTCGAAGCTGTTTAAAAGTATTTCCTTTGCATCGGATATCTTTGATATCTCTCCTGCGGCAACCATCTGTGCCAATATGTTGCCGGTTACGGTAGCCTCGATGGGACCCGCATATACGGGAAGGCCCGTTTCCTTTGAGATGAATTTCGCAAGCGGAATATTCTTTGCACCGCCGCCGACTATCTGAATTCTCTTTGCCTTTACGGGAGTGAATTCCATCATACGCTTTATTACCTTTGCGTAGTCGCGGCTCATATTATGCATTATTGCGGCAAAGATATCCTCAACGGTTTCGGGAACGCGCTGACCGGTTTCTTTGCAATATTGCTGGATCTTCTCGGGCATATTTCCGACGGTTGCGAAGATGGGAAGCTGAGTGTCGATAACAATATCGTCAACGCTTTCGTTTGCAACGTAGCTATCGAGATGCTTATAGTCAAGAGCGATGCCCTTTGCCTTCCAATAGCGCTGGCATTCCTGTTCGATCCACATACCCGTAAGGTTTTTGGCAAGGAAGAGCTTGCCGTTAAGACCCATTTCGTTGCAAAGGCCGAAATCGTAGGCTTCCTTGGAAAGAACTGCATTTTCAACGGGAATTCCCATTACCGTCCAGGTGCCGCAGCTTATGTAAACGGTATCGTTTCCGAGGCCGAGCGCATCTACGGCGGAGAATGCCGAAACAGTATCGTGATGGGCAATGGATATAAGCGGAACGTTACCGAATCCCGCTTCCACAAGCTCGGGATCGGAAATATTTCCGCATTTCGTGTAATGCTTTACCATAGGAGGCAATATGCTCTTATCAAGGCCGAAGGCACTAAATATCTCATCGGACCATTCGCTCTTACTGTTATCGTACATAAGAGTCATCGAAGGAACGGAGCAATCGCAGCACTTTGTGCCGGTAAGTAAATATCCGAGCAAGTCTGCCATAAAGAGAATGGTGCCGTCCTTAACGTAGTCGGGACGTCTGATTCTCTGCACGAGAAGCTGTGAAAGAGTGGTTACGGGACTTAAAGCCGAACCCGTCTTTTCAAAAATATCAAGTGCGGTGAATTTTTTGTTTATCTCGGCAATACCTTCCGAAAAGAAGGGAGTGCGGTAGCTGTAGGGGTTGCAAACGAGCTTTCCGTCCTTACCTATAACGCCGAAATCCTGCGCCCAGGTATCGATAGCTACCGATTCAATGGAAATGCCTTCCTTTTTAAGGGTGTATAAGGACTCCTTCATTGCGCCGTAAAGCTTTGCGATATCCCACGAAAGTCCTTCGTATTCATTGGGAATGGGGCTGTTTAAAAAGCGGTTTACCTCGCGAAGCTCAAGCTTTTTGCCGTCGAAGCTGCCGAGCATTCCTCTGCCGCTTCCGGCACCGTAGTCCATACCCAAAAAGTTCTTTTTAGCCATTTCAAAACCCACTTTACTTATTGATGATCTCTTCCGCAAATCCGTGGCAGATATACGCCTTGGTTTCGTCGGAAACGTTTGCCTCGGTGATAACGCCGAAGCTCATATTGGGCTCGGATACGGGGAAGTTGGTTGCCAAAACAACACGGCAGTCCTCTGCGGTGTTAAGAGCCTCCAAAATGCCGTACTGACCGAGGTTGTAGCTTGCAAAATAGATGTTCTTGAAGTTCTTTACGAGCATTGCCTGATTCTTTGAATGGTAAAGCATCTTCTTTTCGATTGCTTCGATAACTATCTTGAGGTTGGGGTATCTGGTTGCGATAGATGCAACGGTATCCCACGATACCTCGGTGTGCCAAAGAATAAGCGGAATGCCTCTCTTTTCGAGCGCCTTAAGGATATTTCCTACGCACCAATCCTGCATTGAGTGAACGAGCTTGGTGGGGAACATTCTTGCAGCGACGAGCTTATTCTCGGTGTAGTAATCGAGATATTTTTCGAGGTCGCCCTCTTTCATATCCATATCGGGTGCCATAACCGCGCAAAGGTAGCAATTATCATGGTCCTTGATTGCCTTAATGGTCTCTTCGTTTCCTACGATGGGTGAAACGATGGTGCAATCCATATTCCAGAATGCTGCCTTTTCGATTCCGTAGTTCGGAAGCGCATTGATTATTTCTTCCTTCGAAGAAAATTTGCCGAGTGAATTATAGTCTATCGGCGGGAAGCAGCAGCTTAAGTCAAAGGGCTTTAAAGCCTTTATTGCCGCTTTATATTCCAATACTTTCTGTGATACTTCGCTCATTTTTATTGCCTCCACATATTTTGTTATTTTATATTATAATATTTTTTAAAGATAATTACAACAGTTTTTTTGAAATATCTTGTAAAAAAACTGTTTCCCGCCGAAAAAACGGCGGGAAAATCTGATTTTACGGGATTATTCCTCGAGAGTTTTCAAAAGCACCTGTGCGTAAGCTCTTGCAAGAAAGTCGTTGGGGTGATTTATGTTGTTGCCCGTCATATCTCTGAAAAGCTTTTTTGTGAGCATATACTGATGAATTTCGGTCATATTCATATGAGCAAGACCGGTGAAATCGTTTTCAAGCTCCTTGAAATATTTCTGATGCTCGGCGTGCTTCTGGCTTGCCATGGGAACGATATCGAGATTGGGCATCATCGTTGAAACGAGAACGATCTCGGCATCGGGGCAATCTTTTCTTATTTTATCCACAATTTCGCTCATTTTGCGGGCGTAGGTAGAGGCGCTTATCGTGCCGTCGTTCATACCGAAGGCAAGGATAACGAGGTCGGGATCATAAGCGTTTACAAGGCTTTCGCAGTTCTGAAGTCCCCACTGGTAGCCGGTGCCGCCCTGCGCAGTCTTTACCCTGTTTATCTTTGCTTTGGGGTAGATTTTCTGAAGCTTATCCATAGCAAGATCGAAGTAATAAGGAACCCAATTCTCGCCGAAGGTTTCTTTGTAATAATAGCTCGAATCGGCGCCGTAGGCAATGGAGTCACCGTAGCAGACTACCGTTACGTCCTCGCCGTTTTTGAGCTTGGTGAGCGTTTTCTGAAGCTTGCTTCCCTTTGAGGCGGGAACGGGTCCCGTCCACTCATCGGAATAGGTGTAGGAGACCAGAATCATATGGCTCTCTATTTCACCGTTTGAGAAAAGAGGGGTAAATCTGCCGTCGTAAAGCGGGTAAAGCACACCGAGGGTGGGCATTACGGCAGGCTTATCGGTTTCGTAATAATAAAAATCGTAGGGAGCGCGCTCGATTGAAGAATTCTTTGTGATATAGAGCTTTCCGTTTTCAAGGCGGTAATCCTTACCTGCCTCATAGGTCTTGGTTGCATTGAAATTCTGAACGGCAATAATAGTTTCGGGAGTGTAAAGTAATTTTACTTCAATTTCGTCCTCACCCTCTTTGCTTGAAAGCGGAAGGAAGGATTCGTGGTAGATGACCTTTTCGCTGTTGTCCCAGTAGTAATCGGTGTAAATGTCCAAATCGTATTTCCCCAATACATCGTATTTTTTTGCAGGTGTGCAGGCGGCAAAGGCAATGAGAAGCATCGTCACCGCAAGCAGCACAGAAAGGAGCTTTTTCATAGTGTCCTCCGTTGTTTTTATTTAATTATACCACAATTTCTTCAAATGTCAACTGCAAATAATTGCTGCAAAAAATTGCTCGGCTATTTACTTTTTTGCAAGGTTGAAGTATAATTAAAATAAGATATTTTTTGGAGAGATTTTATCATGAATATTACCGTAAAGCAGATCTCATCTCTGATTAAGGCAAGGACGGATATCGGCACCGCTCCTTCCGTTTCAAAAAAGATGCTGTTAAAAGGGCAAAGCTTTAACTACCAAATAGCCTTTCAGTCCGACTGCGACTGTGAATTCTCGGTTTCTCTTTCTTCGCCCTTGGCAGAAAGCATTACCCTTTACGCCGTAAAAAACGTTATTATGGATTATCCCGCACACGGTGACTCCGACGACGATTACATCACGAAGGAGTCGGGTGTTATGCCAGACCTGCTCGTGCCTCTTTCCGACGAGGCAAACGCAGTAAGATCAAGTCACAGTGTTGGCTCAGTCTGGGTGCGCGTCAAGATACCCGAGGATTGTAATGCAGGAAAATACAGCGTTAAGATCACACTTTCTTCAACGAATCTGCCCGAGCCGCTTTGTTTTGAAAACGAGCTTGAAATTGAAGTAATAAACGCCGTTTTACCCGTTCAGAAAACCAAATTTACCGAATGGTTTCACGTTGATTGCATTGCCGACGTTCACAGCGTACCCGTTTACAGCGAGGCTCATTGGGAGCTTATTGACAAATATATGAGGCTTGCCGCCGAAACGGGAATAAATATGCTTCTCACCCCCGTTATCACTCCTCCGCTCGATACGGGAGTGGGGCTTACCCGTCCCTGCACCCAGCTCGTTTCAATCGAAAAGACGGGAGAAAGCTATAAATTTGATTTTTCAAAGCTTTCACGCTGGGTTTCCCTTTGCAATAAAAACGGAATAAAATACTTTGAGATTTCACATTTCTTCTCGCAATGGGGTCTTAAATATTCTCCGAACATTCTCGTTTCCGAAAACGGAAAGGAAAGCTATCTCTTCGGTTGGAGTGTTCTTGCCTCATCGCCCGAATACAGAGATTTTTTAACTCAATTTATTCCCGCACTTATTGATTTTCTCAAGGAAAACGGCATTTTGGAGCGCTGTTATTTTCACGTTTCCGACGAGCCGTCGGAGGAGCACGTTGAGGCTTATAAATATGCTCACGGGCTCTTAAAGTCGCTTATAGGTGACTGTCCCACCCTTGACGCCCTTTCACGCTATGAGTTTTATGAAAAGGGGCTTGTTTCAACCCCCGTTACCGCAACGAATCACATTGAGGAATTTTTGCCGCACAAGGTGGAAAATCAGTGGATATATTACTGTTGCGGTCAGGGAATAGGTGTTGGAAACAGATTCCTTGCGATGCCCTCCTACCGAAACAGAATTTTAGGACTCCAGATGTATAAATACGGCATAAAGGGCTTTTTGCAGTGGGGCTTTAACTTCTATTACAGTCAGCTTTCGAGAAAGATAATAAATCCGTACATTACCTCGTCGGCTGACAAGGCCTTTCCCTCGGGAGACGCCTTCTCGGTATATCCCGGAATAAACAAGCCGCTCCCCTCTCTTCGCGTATGGATATTCAAGGAAGCACTTGAGGATATTGAGTTATGCAGAACGCTTGAGGGCTTTATAGGGCGCGAGGGTGTAATTAAGATGATAGACACCGCCGCCGAAATGAATCTCACCTTTGCCGATTACCCGAGAAACTACTCGTTTATTCCCGCAATCATTGAGCAAATAACCGAAAAGATAAAAGAGTTTACCGATAAATAACGTAAAAAGAGTATGGGCTTTACCCATACTCTTTTTTATTTTGTATTTAATTAATACATGCCGCCCATATCGGGGTTCATTGCGGGAGCGGCGGGAGCCTGAGGCTCCTTCTTATCGGCAACCAACGACTCGGTGGTGATTACCATTGATGCGATAGACGCTGCATTCTGAAGAGCGGTTCTCGTTACCTTTGCGGGGTCAACGATTCCTGCCTCGAACATATTGCAATATTTCTCGCTGTATGCGTCGTAGCCGTAGGCAACGTCCTTGGAATTCTTGATCCTGTTGAGGATAACGGAGCCGTCGCAGCCTGCGTTTGCGGCGATCTGACGAAGGGGCTCCTCAAGAGATTTCAAAACGATCTTTGCGCCGGTCTTTTCGTCGCCGTCGAGAGTTTTGATGAGCTTTTCAACGTCGGACATAACGGAAACGAAGGCGCTTCCGCCGCCGGGAACGATA
>JAZQKU010000018.1:0-3421 GCA_045542315.1 Eubacteriales bacterium
GGACTTTTTGACTATCACGGGGGGCATGGGAGATTTATCGTCGTCGTTTGCAACGTCAACGACCAAAGCACCCTCGTCGATTCTCGAAAGTCCCTTTTTGTCGAGTATTTCAAGAAGGTCGGGAATATATCCGTCGGAATCGCTTTCGCCGTACCAAAGTTCGAAGGAAACGCCGAGCTTGCCGTAGTTCTTTTTGAGGTCGGCAACGGATATCTTCATTATTTCTTTCCAAACGGCGAAGATGTTGGGCTTTCTGTCCTGCAAATCGCAGGTCATTTTGTGAGCAAGCGCCTTGAATTCCTCGTCCTCCTTCGATTTTTTGGAGGCAAAGGGATAGATTTCATTCAGGTCGTCAACGGTTATGCCGTCGATCTTATCGGTTTCGGGATCGAAGGATTCCGAAAAGCATTTCCAATCGGGGTGACGGGTGTAAAGCTCTGCAATTACAAGACCGAGAGGCATTCCCCAATCTCCCATATGTATATCGCCTATGGCGTTATAGCCGCAGATTGCAGCCATTCTCTTAAGGGCTTCGCCGAGTATTGCGGGACGGAGATGACCTATGTGAAGAGGTTTTGCAACGTTTGCGCCGCCGTAATCAACGATAAGATTCTTTCCCTTTCCCACCTTTTTGATGCCGAAGCTTCCCTCTTCAAGAAGCTCGTTTACGCAGGAGATAAGGAATTCATCGGTAACTGTGAGGTTAACGAATCCGGGGCGCACAGCCTCAGCCTTTAAAAACACGCCGTCCTCCGACGCCTTCAAAGCAACCTCCGACGCTATGTCAAAGGGTGCCTTTTTTGCTTCCTTTGCCGCCTGAAAGCAGCTGTTACACTGGAATTGGCAAAGGTCGGGGCGGGCTGAAACGGAAACCGCTCCGTATTCCTTTTTATATCCGAGCGACTCGAAAACGCCGCCGATCTTTTCAGAAAGTATTTCAATTATTGAAGTCATCAGAATATCCCCTAAAATTTATTGATATAATTATATCACAGCTTTATGAATTTGTCGAGCATTATGATAACTTTTGACTTTTTGCATAAATAAAATTTAATTATTTTCTTTTTTATTGACATTTTTATATTTTTCTATTGACAGTTTTTTCGGTTTGTACTATAATGATAGTATAAATCCCGAAAGGAATGATATTATGAAAAAAACACTGTCAATCATTTTGGCGCTTTCCCTCGTCGTCTCCGCATTTGCGGCATTTACCTTTGCAGGCTCTTCCGCAGCGGTAGAAGCTGAAATCCCCTACATCGCTCCCGCAAGCGCACCCACCATCGACGGCACCGTTTCCGAGGGCGAATGGGCAAACGCAAAGAAGTTCACAATCGACGAAAACACCTCCGGCTTCAAAACCGGTACCGTTCCTTTTGCAACCGATTACTACTATTTCTGGAACGAAAACGGACTTTACGTTTACGTTGATGCAAAGGATACCAATATCGACCCCAACGTTTATACCAACACCCAGGCTCTTAACGGAACCGACGGTATTCAGATCGAAATCGATCCTATGAACAAGAAGAACGCGGGCTACAGCGATTCTTATATCTTCGACTTCGTTCCCCAGTCAAACACCACCGACAGCCACGCTATCTGGTATGAGCATTTCCAGTATGCTACCGGAGCAGTCGAAGGCATTATCGACGTTCAGGGCAAGATAGATGCCAACGGCTACGTTATGGAAATCCTCATCAAATGGGATGCTTTGAGAAAGAAGAACGAGGATTTCGTTGTTAAGACCGGTCTTAAGATGGGCTTTGGCAATATAATAATGAACGTTGAAGGCGCAGGTCTTTACGCTGACTACTCCACCATCTGCGACGCACAGTTCTTTAACACATTGGTTCTCACAGGCGGTGAAGGTGTTGAGGTAAATCCTCCCTCATCGAGTGAGCCCGCTCCCTCCGAGCCCGACTCTTCTATCACCGTAAATCCCCCTGCAGAAAATAAGGGCGGATGCGGAAACAAGGCATAAACAAGAATGATAAAAGCCGATGCGAAATGCATCGGCTTTTTTATTGAAGCTCTCTTGAGATAAGAGAGGCCGTGAATTTGAGAAGCTTTAACGCCTCGTCGGGCAGAACGGCGGCATTCTCGTTTACCGTTACCGCAACGGCACCTACGGGGACACCATCGCAGCTAACCGCAAAGACAGCGTTCAAGCGCACGTCGGGATTTTCTTTGAGAAGCTCCATTCCCCGCTCCCCGGGAATTCTCGAAAGATTTTTGCCGCTCTTGACCGCGTTGGAAGCCGCATCACCAAGCTCCTTGCCGATCAATTCTCTTTTTCCCGTTCCCGAGGCGGCAATTACCCTTTCACCGCTCAAGATCACGGCAGTAGCACCGATTTCGCCGTGTATTGCTGCGGCGTATTTTTCGGCTATATCGGAAATATTTTTCATAACATCATGCTTTTTGAAGACGACCTCACCGTTTTCCGAAACGAATATCTCAAGGCTGTCACCCTCGTTTATCCGCATGGTGCGGCGAAGCTCCTTGGGAATTACCACTCTGCCAAGGTCATCTATTCGGCGGACTATACCGGTTGATTTCATATATAAAAACTCCTTAAATTACAAATCGTGTTGTTATTATCTGTATTTTGAGGAGATTTATACTGCAATATTTACTTTTAAAATAAAATGTGATATAATAAATCAAAGGCGGTGATTTTGTGAAAAACAAAAAACAAATAATAACAATTATTCTTTCCGTTTTTATCACCTTATCAGTTGTTTTCGCTGTATTGTTTGGTATAAAGATGTATCAAAACAAACTTGTTGAATCAGGTTATAGCGAAACGCCAAACTCTGCTAATCAATATGCAAAAGACGTAACTATGATTCAATTGATTGCTACTCCCGAAAAATATGACGGTCAACTTGTCAGAGTAATCGGTGTCGGCAACCTTGAATTTGAAGGCAATTGCATTTCGCTCAACAAAGAAGATTTAAAATATGGTGTTGGCAATTCTATTTGGATTGAACTCGGCGAAAAAGCAATTTCTTACGAAGAAGCACAACAATATAATGGCAAGTATGTAATTATAGAGGGTGTGTTTGATAAAGACGATTGCGGTCATATGAATATGTTTTGTGGCTCAATCAAAAATATTAGTCGGTATGAATTGTGGGACTCTTATTTAATTACTCATTCAACGATTACACAGCAAGCAAATAAAACATACTCATATGAAATCACCGATTATAAAGGACAAATTTTAGATTACGAAGATAATTTAAAAAGAGAACCTAAAAGGCAAAAAGTGAGTATAGATATTGTTGGCATATCTGTTCAAACAGGAACAGGGCTATCCACTAACTATGCTACCTATTTTGATTTAGAAAACAGTAAAATTTCAGAGACATTTTATTATGTTTTAGCAGCTAAAGATGATTATGTTGTACGTGCT
>JAZQKU010000019.1:0-8028 GCA_045542315.1 Eubacteriales bacterium
GCTACGATCCGACTTTTACGATTTCTTCGACGCATTAAAGTCACGCACAAGAGGCTATGCTTCCTTTGACTACGAGCTTTCGGAGTATAAGGAGTCCAAGCTTGTAAAGCTTGATCTCCTCCTTAACGGCGATCTTGTTGACGCCTTTTCTATGATCGTTCACGAGGAAAAAGCTTATGCAAGAGGCAGGAGAATTGCCGAAAAGCTCAAGGATTCGATTCCCCGTCAGCTCTTTGAAATTCCCATTCAGGCGGCAATCGGCGGAAAGGTCATTGCCAGAGAGACCGTTAAGGCTATGCGTAAGGACGTTTTGGCAAAGTGCTACGGCGGTGATATAACCAGAAAGAAAAAGCTTCTCGAAAAACAAAAGGAAGGTAAAAAGAAAATGCGCCAGATCGGTTCCGTTGAGGTTCCGAAGGAAGCGTTTTTATCGGTGCTTAAGCTTGACTGACAATAAAGCGGGACTTTACGTCCACTTCCCCTTTTGCCAAAGAAAATGCGATTACTGTTCATTCTATTCGGTAGTGCCTCCTCAAAACGGCATTACCGAATATATTTCCGCGCTTATTTCGGAGATAAAAAGAGTGGGAAAAGAATTTTCCGACAAGAGATTTGACAGTATTTTCATAGGCGGCGGAACCCCGTCTCTCATGAACGGAGAGGATGCCGCGCGGCTCTTTTGGGCAATTTATGAAAATTTCAAGATAGAAAATGAGGTTGAATTCACAACCGAGGCTAACCCCGAAAGCCTTACAGAAGAATATCTTAAAGCCTTTACCGATTTCAAGGGAAACAGATTAAGCCTCGGTGTTCAGAGCCTGTGCGATGCGGAATGTGCCGCAGTTGGCAGAATAACGAGCAAAGAAAAGGTGTTTTCGGCAGTAGACCTTGCAAAAAAAGCGGGGATCAAGAACATTTCGTGCGATGTTATTTTAGGGCTTCCGATGCAAACCAAGGATTCTCTTCTCAAAACGGTTTCAAAGCTTCTTGACCTTGAAATTTGCCATCTTTCGCTTTACAGCCTGAAAACCGACGAGGGTACTCCCCTTTTTGAAAGGAAAGGCTCTCTCTCATTTCCTACCGAGGAAGAGGAATTTTCTTTTTATAAGTCGGCTGTGGGCTATTTGACGGAGCGCGGCTTTGAAAGATATGAAATTTCAAATTTCGCTCTTCCGGGATATGAATCCCGACACAACGGAAAATATTGGGATCAATCCGAATACCTGGGCTTGGGCCCCGGTGCACATTCGTTTATGAACGGAGAAAGATTTTACAACGAAAGCGACCTTTCAAAATATTTGAAGTGCGAATCAAGGATATATGACAGCGATGATGAAATAATATCCGGCTCCCTTTCCGAGCAGCTGATGCTTGCGCTTCGCACCTCAAAGGGATTTTCCGTTGATCTTCTTTCTCCGACTGCCCGCTCCTTTCACAAAGAGCTTATTTCTCACGGCCTTGCAGAAAATCGCGAGGATAAAGTGGTTCTTACCGATGAGGGACTATGGGTAATGAACGAAATTATTTTAAAATTCGAGGAATTTATTTAATTTCATTACAGTTTCTTCCATTTTGTATAAATTGAACAAATTTCCGACATTTTAACACCCTTTTTTTTAAATAATACTTGCAAATTTTTGCGTTTAATAGTATAATAGTATTGGTTATTTTGAACAAAAAGACACGGGTCTGAAAGGAAAATTTTTATGTCCAGCAGATTATTTCAATCAATAGTTTTTCAGTTTAAGAATGCAGTTGACAGAGTTATCGGTGTTCTTGACGAGAACGATACCATTATCGCCTGCACCGAGCTTTCTCTTATCGGAGAGCGTCGTTCGGGCATAATCGAAGAGCTTTCTTACGGTATGCAGATGCCCGTTTTCGAGGGCTATACATATAAAGTAATCGGTGTTACCATAAGACCTGATTACGCTATATTCGTTGAAGGCGAGGATCAGACCGCTTCCGAAATAGCAAGTCTTCTTTCCATTTCTCTCGGATCCGTTAAAGAATTTTCCGACGAAAAGTACGACCGTTCAAACTTCGTTAAGAACATCTTGCTTGACAATATTTTACCCGGCGAAATAACCTTAAAGGCAAGAGAGCTTCATTTTGCCGTCGAGGTAGAGCGTTGCGTTCTGATTATCCGTCTTATGGATAAGAGTGAGGTCTCCGCTTACGACGTGCTTCAGAGTATATTCCCCGATAAAACAAAGGATTTCATTATAAGCGTAAACGAATCAGATATTGCACTTGTCAAGGAGGTCAAGGTCGGCACCGAGCCCGAGGACCTTGAGCAGCTTGCAAGATCTATCGTTGACACACTCCACAGCGAGTTCTATACAAAATCAATAATCGGTATCGGCACTATAGTTAAAAATCTTAACGAGCTTTCCCTCTCCTTCAAGGAAGCACAGATTTCTTTGGAGGTCGGAAAGGTTTTTGACACCGACAAAAGCATTATATCCTACAGCAACCTCGGTATAGGAAGACTTATTTATCAGCTTCCCATTACTCTTTGCGAAATGTATTTGAGCGAGGTATTCAAGCGAGGCACCATTGACTCGCTTGATTACGAAACTCTTTATACGATCCAGAAATTCTTTGAGAACAGCTTGAACGTCTCCGAGACCTCAAGAAAGCTGTTCGTTCACAGAAACACGCTCGTTTACAGGCTCGAAAAGATACGCAGAATCACAGGTCTTGACTTGCGCGAATTTGACCACGCTATCGTTTTCAAGGTAGCTTTAATGGTCAAGAAATATCTCGATTCAGACGTCGTTAAATTTTAACCGTCCTTTTCAAAAGAGCCTTAATGGCTCTTTTGCTGTTTATTTTCGGTAAGTGACAGTTTTTTGAAAATTTTTTTGCGGAGTTATTTTTATGATCGAATTTCGTAACGTTGAAAAGCAATACCAGACAGGAGTCCTTGCTCTTTACGACATCAATTTAAAAATCAACGACGGCGAATTTGTTTTCGTTGTCGGTGCTTCGGGTGCGGGAAAAAGCACCCTTATAAAGCTTCTCATGTGCGAGGAGCAGCCCACTGCGGGAAGCATTGTTATTGACGGGATCGACCTTGCAGAGCTTCGTCACAAGGATATTCCCTATTACAGGCGACAGCTCGGTATAGTTTTTCAGGATTTCAGATTGCTTCCCAATAAGACCGTTTTTGAAAACGTCGCTTTTGCAATGAGAGTTACCGGAAAGTCCAACAAAGAAATTCGCCAAAAGGTTCCCAAGCTTCTTGATATGGTAGATCTTGCGCACCGCGCAAAGAGCTATCCCAATCAGCTTTCGGGTGGAGAAATGCAGCGTGTTGCCCTTGCAAGAGCGCTTGTTAACAACCCCAAAATTATTATTGCCGACGAGCCCACGGGAAACATTGATCCTTCCCTTTCTCTCGAAATCATGAGCCTGCTTGCAGGTATAAGCAAGCGCGGAAATATAACCGTTATTGTAGTTACCCACGAAAAAGAGCTCGTTGACAAATTCAATAAGCGCGTAGTTTACATAAATGACGGCACAGTTGCCGCAGACCGCGAAGGAGGCTACAGCAATGAGGAATAATTACGGCTCTGCCAATTTTTTAAGCGATGCCATTGAAAATATCCGTCTCAACAAGCTCCTTTCCACCGCAACCGTATTTATTTTTATGGCTTGCTTTATTGTTACCACCTCTTTCAGTATGCTTATAGTAAACATCAACAAGCTTGTTGATGAAATAGCAAATCAGAACGAGATCGTAGTATTTTTAAATGATGACGGCGAAGGCACCACCTCTGCAATAAACAGCATCATCTCCACAAATCCGTATATTGATAAGGATAACTGCAAATTCGTTACGGCGGACGAGGGTCTTAAGGAGTATTTAAGCGCGCTCGGTCCCGAATACGAGGAGCTTTACGAGGAATTTAAAAACGACAACCCCATGAGAGCCTCGTTCAAGATAAAGCTTGTTGATATCAGCTATACCGAGGATATCGCGATGATCTTCAGAAATATAAGCGGTGTGGGTGACGTCAGAACTCAACAGATTCGCATTGATGAATTCATCAATATTAAAAATATCATTGCTCTTTTATCGGTATGGCTTATAATCATACTTGTCGTTGTTTCGATATTTATTATTTCAAATACCGTTAAAATGACGATCTATGCAAGAAAAACCGAAATCAACATAATGAAATTCGTCGGTGCAACCGACACCTTTATCCGTATTCCTTATATAATTGAAGGTATTTTACTCGGTCTTATCGCATCGGCTTTGGCATTTTTCGTTCAGTGGGCTGTTTATGACCTGCTTATAGTCAACGGACTTACCAAGCTTGCCTTCTTTACTCCTCTTACCTTCTCTTATTTCGCACCGTATATGTTCGTGCTTTACATAATTGCGGCTGTGGGATTCGGAATTTTCGGAAGCTTGCTTCCCATGAGAAAATACTTAAACGTTTAAACGAAGGAGAGATTTTATGAGAAAACGACTGATTTTATCGTTAATTGCATTCGTTCTCTGCTTTGCTTCCCTTTCGCCGTTTTCCGCAAGAGCTCTCACCGAAGAAGAAATCGAGGCGCAGATTCAGCAAAAGGACAACGAAATGAAGGCGCTCAAATCAAGCATTGAAAAATTGAACGAAGAGCTTGATGAAGCCGAAGAAAAAAGCAAGCAGTTAAAATCCGACATCAATAAATTAAAAAATGATATCGAAGCGTTAAATAAGCTTATCGAGCCCGCAGAGGAGAAAATTGCCGAGCTTTCGGGAAAAATCGCCGAGCTTGAAGGCAAGATCTCCGAATATAACGTTACAAAAGCAGAGCTTGAGGAGCAAATATCCGACTGCGAAAACGCAATAAACAACGCGGAGGATATTTACGATAACAAGCGTGAGATGCTCAAATCAATAATGCGTGCTTCATATGAAAACGGTATGTTTGAGCCTGCGTTCGGCCTGTCGGTAATGCTTGACTCCGATTCCCTTTCTTCCTACCTTATAAAGATGGAAGCAATGGATAAGGTCACGGCAGCCACAAAGGAATCGATGGACGATTATATGAAGGCCATAAACGATAAGACGGCATACAAGGAAACGCTTGAAGCTTCAAAGAACGAGCTTAATGAGGTTCTTACTTCACTTGAAGCCGATACCAAGGAATATAACGATAATCTTGCCATTCTGGAAGCCGAAATGAAACTCCTTGATGAAAACAAAGCCGACCTTGTTAAAAATCAGAATAATTTGAGCAAAAAACTCAAGGACAGCGAGGATTTAGAGGACGAGATCTCGGCAAAAATCAAAACGCAAAATAACCAGTTAAAGAAATTCCAGGAAGAGATGAAAAGGCTCGAGGAAGAGCTTGAAAACATTCAAAGTGTTGCGCAGGGCGGTTCTGAAAAGAATTTCATCTGGCCTCTTAAAAAGAAGTTTTACATCACCTCTTATTACGACGATCCCGAATATTTACAGGATTTCGGAAGTCATCACTACGCTCTTGACATCGGCGGAACCAGAAGCAACCCCATTCAGGACGCCGACGTTTTGGCAACAAAGAGCGGCACCGTTTCCAAATCGACCTATCAGGCGGGCGGCGCAGGAAACTACGTAATAATCGACCATGGCAACGGTGAGCTTTCCCATTATTATCATCTTGAAACGCGCTCAGTAAAGGCCGGAGAAAAGGTTAAGCAGGGTCAAAAGATCGGCACAGTAGGTTCTACAGGCAACTCAACCGGTCCTCACCTTCATTTTGCAATCAAGATAAACAACAAATGGGTTGACCCGGAGCCTCTCACAAAGACTTCAAGAAGCCGTCTCTAATTCAAAAAGGAATTGATCAAATTATGAAAAAAGGATTTCTTCGCATAAGTACGATCTGCTTCGTTGCTATAATTTCGGTTCTGTTGGGTATTCTGATCTCATACAGATATTTTGATTTGAAATTAGCCTCGACAGGATCGAATATTCAAAACAACCAGGAATTTATAAGCAAAATTTTAAAGCTTGATGAAATTATGCGCAACCGTTTCTTGGGAGTTATCAACGACACCGATACCATCGACGGTATGATCGACGGTTACATTCTTTCAACGGGTGACAACTACGCAGACTACGTTCGCAAGTCAGATTATAAGGCTTATCTCAAATATATTTCAGAGGGCACAGTAACTGCAACAGGGCTTATCGCCGCACCGAACAAAGACGGAAATCTTGCTGTTAAAACCGTGCTTTCAGACTCACCTGCTGCAAAGGTCAAGCTTCAGCCCGGTGACGTAATTACCGAAATTAACGGTTCTAAGGTTTCGGGTATGAGCTATTTCGCCGCGCTCGGAAGGCTTATCGTTTCCGGTGACACAACGATCGACATTGTCTGGACACGTGATAATCTCTCATACAGCGCTACCCTTGAATACAAGAGTAATTTCGAAAAGAAATCGGTAGATTACGCTATTTTTTCTTCGGAAAACAACTATTTTATAAATTCAGACGGCTCCGATGACATCAAGCGTATCGTTTACATTTCAATCAAATATTTTGACAGTACCACTCCCGATAAGCTTAATGAAATTCTTTCGAACGAAACAATAAAGGGACTTCCCATCGTTATTGATCTTCGCAACAATTTCGGAGGCGATATTGACAGCCTTCAGAAATGCGCCGACATTTTCGTTCCCGCAGGAATTCTCTTTACCGTTAACAGCTCCCTCGATCCCGCAGATGAGGACTCGAAAATGCATTACTATTCCGATCAGAGTGAGGTCACCGTTCCCATATCGGTTATCGTAAATGAAAACACCGCAGCCGAGGCAGAGGTTTTCGCACTCATCATCAAGGAATATGAAAAAGGAAGCATTATCGGAACAAAAACCGCAGGAATAGCAGGAATCATATCAAACATTGATCTCGGTGACGAAACCGCTATCTGTATTACCACAAGAAAATACTCACTTCCCAAAGGAAGCATTTTTGAAAACGAAGGCGTTACCCCCACCTATGACGTTTCTCTCGGCACCGCAAACTTTGAGAAGCTTTCTTACAAAGACGATACTCAGCTGCTTGCCGCACTTCTTAATTTCGGCTTGAAATACGAAGAGCCCGCAGACCCAATTCTTCCCGAGCCCCCTATAGTATAAAAACAAAACCCATTAACCTTTGGCGTGACACTCTTAACGGAGTATCACGCCAGTTTTATTCGCCTCTCGGCGAGTGATATTGCTTCGCAGTGATATTCGGCTTGCGCCGAGTGATATTCGCTACGCGAGTTTTTGGAGGCGAATAGAATATCACTGAAGCCGCAAGGCGTCAATATCACTATCGCGATTAGCGATAATATCACTCCGACGAAGTCGGAATATAACTCTTGTTTTCTCTGCCGATTTGTGTTATAATGGGGCTAACGAAAAGCCTCCCTCCCAAAGGGAGAGCCTTAAGACGCGCGCCACTTTAGGGGTATGGGCTTTGCCCAAAGCCTTTGTAAAACGAAGACGAAACTGGCGATAAAAAGAAAGGAGTATCTATGGTCAACAAATACATATATATATATACTAGGCGCAACTGTCTATTAGCTTTATTTTGTGCAAGTATCGCATTTGTACCCTTGTTTATCGCATCACTGATATATGATATCATTCCCGAAGATACTTTAATTGCATTTGCCCCTTTTGTAATTGCAGCTATATGTGTTGCAATAGCTTCTTTATCCACTATACGTTTCAAGAAAATGATAAAAATGCAAGAACAGCAGTATGGAGTTCAATTTGATGACGATAACGTTGTTCATTTAGAAACGACATTGTATCTTTCGGAAAACTGGCTTATATGGGCTGGTATTAGTTCAATATACAAAAATCACATTAAATCCATACATTCTAAATTAGTACACGGTAGAAGCGGCTCTTCAAATAAAGTGACCATAAAAACAGTAGACAATAAGAAATACATAATTTGGTGTTTAAGTTCCTCGAACATCAATAAAATCAGAAAATGGAAAAACAATAATATAAACTAAATTGTTTATGTAATAGCAAACCCC
>JAZQKU010000020.1:0-3293 GCA_045542315.1 Eubacteriales bacterium
CTCTTATTACCCCCAACGCCAAAGGGCTACCGCCCTTTTGAAACCCTGCGCACCTAAACTTTTGCTTCGCACCAAAAGAGGGGTAGATGCGAGCGAGGCGAAAGCCTTTAGCTTTGATTTATCTCGCCTTACGCATAAGAAATAGCAAAGGGAGCGAAGCGACGTTTGCATTTCGCTTAAGCGTAAGGCGTTTTGTACCCTTTTTATTCTCGTGAGCATAGGGGAAACTCCCCTTAAAAAGATTCTTTTCCCCCTTTTCTCATCTCTGAGAAAAGGGGAGCATAAGCGGCGTAAGCGGGGAAAGAGCCGAAAATCAAGCGGGTGCGCACCCCACGGTCTTTTGGTTATTTACTTTTCCCTTGCGGCGTGATATAATAATGTAATAAAACCAAACCGCACCCAAAATTTTACCAAAGGAGCATATATTATGGAATATATCCCGATTTTTCTTATAGGAATAGCTTGCATAGCCTTCGGAATAATGAATATGAAGGGAAACCTTTCCACTCTCCACCGCTATCACCGCGACCGTGTTTCGGAGGAGGACCGTATTCCCTTCGGCAAAAAGGTGGGGCTCGGCACCGTTATCATCGGCGCCGCCTTCATTGTAAACGGCGCGCTTGAGCTTTGCGCAGCAGTTACCGAAAACGGGGTCTTTCACACCGTCGGCACGGTGATACTTTTTGCGGGACTCGTTTCGGGCGGAATTCTCGCTTTTTGGGCAATGATAAAATACAATAAGGGTATTTTTTAAAAACTCAACCTATGGTATGTTGCTTTTTCGTGCCTTTTTTGGTAAACTGTTAACGGAGGGAAGGAAAATGGACCAGATAAAGATCGGAAAATTCATCGCAACGAGAAGAAAGGAAAAGGGAGTTACCCAGCTTCAGCTGGCCGAGGCGCTTTGCGTTACCGACCGTGCCGTTTCGAAATGGGAAACGGGACGCTCGCTCCCCGATTCCTCAATAATGCTTGCTCTTTGCGACCTTCTTGAAATCACCGTAACAGAACTGCTGAAAGGAGAAAAGGTGTTAATGGAGAACTATAATAAGGAAGCGGAAAAAGAGATTCTGGAGCTTGTAAAGCAGAAGGAATACGCCGACAGAATGCTTCTTCGGGTCGAGATAGCCATAGGCGTTGTATGCGCGATATTTTTATTGGCGGCAACCGTCATCGCGTCGTATATAAACGCAGAGGAATGGCTCCGCGTCGTTATTATCCTTGCGGGACTTGCCCCGTTTCCGGCGGCGCTTCCCCTTATGCTCAAAATCGAGCAGAAGGCAGGCTACTACGAGTGTCCCCACTGCGGACACAAATACGTGCCGAGCTTCAAGTCGGTAAACCTCGCGCCCCACTTGTTAAGAACAAGACATATGCGCTGCCCGAAATGCAACAAAAAGGGCTGGCAGAAAAAGGTCATCTCAAAGGACTGAAAACAACCGCCGTTACCGAAACGGCGGTGTTTTTTTGCCCGTTTTCGTATAATTTTCAGAAAAACAGGCAAAAATTTACTTAAAGTGGAAAAAAATGTCTTTTCTTTTTTGCCGAAATAGTGTAAAATATTCGGGTAAGAACGATTGGAGGAATTCGGTGAATTTCAAAGACCTTTTAAAAAGTCTTTCATCGACCTGTGTGAAAGTCCTTTCAAAAATCAAAGAAAGCCTTAAAAAAACCGCTTTGAAAAAAGCGGCTGTTTCCGTTATTGCCATAATCCTTTTAGCGTCAACCGTCTGTCTGCTTTTTTCGGGAAGCAAAAAGGAGGAGCACCTTTACGGCGAGGACCCCGAGCTCGTTGCGGCGGGGCTTTATATGCAGCAATACACCTATAACCTCTTTCAGTTAGACAGTCTTTTCATCTCAAAGGATACCGAGACCGAGGAGCTTACCACCGAGCCGCAGTACGCCGTTGTGGTCAACGACGCGGGCGTCCGCTCCACCTACTATTCGAGAAACAAAACGGTAAAAGAGTTTTTTGAGGATCAGTATATCTCTCTCGGCGAGGAGGACTCGATGAACGTAGGCTACGACGACCTCGTTGCCGATTGCGGCGAAATAGAGATAAACCGCGTGGGCTATTCGCTCCAGACGGAGATCCAATACACAAACTACAAGACCGAAACATATCGCGTGTATTTCCTCGCGGCAATAAACCGCATTCCCGAGGACACGTCGGGCAGGCGCGGTCAGACCCGCGTTTCCTACCGCTGCAAATACGTTGACGGCGAGCTTGTTGAAAAGGTGCAGGTAAACAAAACCGTTATTTCGCGCCCCGTAAACGAGGTAAAATATATCGTTTATCACCCCGAATGGGAGCCCTACGGGCTTGACGAGAGCTACGTTGTAAAAACAGTCGTTTACGGCTCCACCGCCTATTCCTCACAGCAGAAAAACCTCGGCGAATGCACCGCGATGGGCTATCAGACCGACTACGGCATAGCGGCGGTAAGCTACAGAAACCCCGGCGAGATAAGAATGGGCGACTGGGTTTACGTTGAATGCGTGGGGCTCGATTTCGATTACGGCTACGCCTACGTCTGCGACACCTCTCACAGCTACAACCCAACCTGGATGGACCTTCATTTCGACACGGTGCACGAGGCCCGCGTGTGGGGAAGAAGGCAGATAAAGGTTCATTTGCTTTCGGGAAGACCCGATTTCGTCGATCCCCCCGAGAGATATAAGAAAAAGTGAAAATAAAATCCGCATCAAATGATGCGGATTTTTCTTTTAAGCAAAACCGTAATCTTCTTCCGAAAGCTTTTTTATGATACCATTTCTCCCCACTTTCATTATAACACGCTACCCCCACCCGTCAACGCCTTTTTCGTTTCACAAAAAAGTTTGTGCAACCTGCACAAAAAACGAGGGGTCGATTTGTGCAAGGTGACAAAGGCAAGGGCGCCTCCCGCTCAAGCCGCGGGGGCATACAAACGGTTTGCACGGATTTTAGGGGGGGGTGGGGTGCGCACCCGCTTGATTTTCGGCTCTTTTCCGCTGCGCGCGGGGCGCCTGTTTCCGCTCAAGCCGCGGGGGGCTCCCCTTTTCTCAAAGATGAGAAAAGGGGGAAAAGAATCTTTTTAAGGGGAAGTTTCCCCTATGCTCGCGAGAATAAAAAGGGTACAAAACGCCTTACGCTTAAGCGAAATGCAAACGTCGCTTTGCTCCCTTTGCTATTTCTTATGCGTAAGGCAAGATAAATCAAAACCAAAGGCTCTTGCCTCGCTCGCATCTACCCCTCTTTTGGTGCGCGTCCACACTCGGTTAGTTGCCCGAGGGGTGAGGTGAGTGACGCA
>JAZQKU010000021.1:0-3119 GCA_045542315.1 Eubacteriales bacterium
AGACCTGCAACGACACCTGTGCCGTCGCTGTTACGGAGACCTCGTTTTACGTCCACCTTGTTATAATATGAATTATCAAAGTTGTTATACTTCTCATATCTGTTAACAACCTCATTGATAAACGTCTGATACTGCATTGAATTTGTCATAATTATCACATCCTAACGTATATATTAATATATTTTTCGAAAATAATCAAGACCTAAGGCGATAAAATTTACAAAATATTATAATAAAACAATAATATTATATAAAAAGAAGGAAAATATATGAAAATCTTAAAATTTTTTGCGGTCGTATTGGCTCTTTCTCTCCCGATAATGACGGTGCCTTATTTCTTCGCATCGGCAATAGAGCTTCACAGAAAAATAGACGAGGAAACGGTGATAACCGTATTCAGAAGCGACCTCGGAGAAACGGTGGAAATGACTCTTTTCGATTACCTTACAGGAGTGGTCGCGGCGGAAATGCCGGCGCTTTACGATAACGAGGCACTGAAGGCTCAGGCGGCTGCGTGCTTTACGTATTTTGTGAGAAGGGAGGGGAGCGCTTCCGCGGAGCACGGCGGTGCAAGCGTATGCACAAGCTCCTCTCATTGCAGCGCCTTTATCGACGAGGAAAGGCAGCGTGAGCGCTGGGGTGATGATTACCAAACCTACCGTCAAAAGATAGAGGAGGCGGTAAGAAGCGTTTTCGGCAAGGTGATAACTTATAAGGGCAAGCCTATCGACGCTCTCTATTTTGCCCGTTCATCGGGAAAAACAGAAAATGCGAGCGACGTATGGGGAAACAGCTACGCATATCTGGTTTCGGTAAACAGCGAGGTGGATATGAGCGGAAGCGGCTTTGAAACGGAAAAAAGCTTTTCACATTCGGAATTTGCGAAAAAAATAAAAGAAAAATACCCGAATGCCTCGGGTGACGCTTCAATAGAGATATTATCCCGCTTTGAATCGGGCGGAGTTTCAAATGCCGCCGTTATGGGCGTCACTCTCACGGGAAAGGAGCTGCGAGGTATTTTCTCTCTTAATTCCTCGAACTTCACCGTCACCGTTACCGACACCGACGTAATATTCAATGTAAAGGGTAAGGGACACGGAGTGGGAATGAGTCAATACGGAGCAAATATGATGGCAAAGCTCGGCTACGGCTGGGAGGATATAATAAAGCACTATTACACCGGTGTCGAAATAAGTGACTTTAACAAAGGAATAAAACTGTAAAAATCCGTCAAAAATAAAGGCAGATAAAAAAACGGAGGAATAAAATGAATAAAAACGAGATTGCTTACGCGATTAAAAGATTTTTGAAGGGAAACGGATTTTACCTTGCACTCGGGCTTTGCCTCGTGGCCGTTCTTACCCTTGCCGTAACTACCGCGGGCGGAGATCTGCCTCCCGTTGACGGAGAAAGCCAAATACCCTCTCCCACCGAATCGCAGACCGAAAGCCTTTTGCCGTCGGAGCCGGAGGAGGCACCCGAAAGCGATGCGGAGGAGGTAGGAAAAACAGAGAGCGGCGTAGAGGATGAGACGCCTTCCGAGCCTGAGCCGTCATTACCCGATGATGAAGCTTCCGAGCCTGAAGAAAAGCCGACGGATACACCGCCCATGCCCGATAAAAGCTTTTATCTTCCCACCGAAAATGCCGTATCGCTCGGATATTCCGAGGAAAAGCTTGTATTCTCCGATACTCTCGGAGATTGGCGCACCCACCTTGCAACCGATTTCGAGGGCGAGGCAGGCGACAAAATAACCGCAGTTTCCTACGGCACGGTAATCGACGTTTATGACGACGAGCTATACGGTACTACCGTGGTTATCGAGCACGAAAAGGATATCCTTTCCAAATATTCCGGACTTCGGAATATAACCGTAAAAAGCGGTGACACGGTGACGGCAAAATCGGTCATCGGAGAGCTTTCGGGAGATATCCCCATCGAGCAAAAGGACGGAGTTCACCTTCATTTTGAAATGATAAAAAACGGTGAGCAGACCGACATTTTCTCATTGACCGAAACGAAATAAATTGTAAAAATAGACAAAAGAGATTCGCAAAGAGCGAATCTCTTTTTAAAATTTATAAATTTTTTTAAAAAACTATTGACAAAAAATAGAAAATAACATATACTAATTCTGTATCAATATAGTGGAGGGTATCCGTTGTTGGAGCGTTTTGATGGCAATTACGAAGAAATGAGCGATTTCGAGCTTGTAAAAGCCTTCAACAAAGGCGATTCCAATGCCATCGGCGTAATCTTTTCCCGATATAACGGCTTTTTGAAATCAAAGGCAACGTCGTTTGATTGCAGCTATTATCTTGAAGATCTTATGCAAGAGGGAAAGATAGGTCTTTTCAAGGCAGTTTTACATTACGACGAGAAAAACAACGTTCCCTTTTCCTCCTATGCAACCGTATGCGCCTTTCACGAAATGCTTAAATTCTATAAGCGTTCGGTAATTCGCCAGAAGGAAAATGAAATAAGCAATGTTGAAATCGCAAAAACGGTAGATAAGCTTTCGCTCGACGAATTGCTTATAGGCAACGAAGGTGCCGAATTCATCAACAACGTTATAAGATCCGAGCTTTCCGAATATGAAAAGCGCGTTCTTTCGGGATATTTTAACGGAAAAAGCTATCAGCAGATCGCAAAGGAAACCGAAACTGGCACGAAATCGGTTGATAACGCCCTTTCGCGAATAAAGAAAAAAATCGCAAAAAATCTTGCGCAAAACAGGTAAACAAGCCCTGAGCCAAAGCGGCGCCCGAAAGGGAAACGGTGCAATTCCGTAAAGGGGTCAAAAATATTATTTTATCCAAAGGTAGGTAAAACCATGTTCCAGGACAAGACTTTAGTCTGCAAAGAGTGTGGAAAGGAATTCATTTTCACCGCAGGCGAGCAGGAATTCTACGCCGAGAAAGAATTCAAGAATGAACCCCAGCGTTGCAAAGAGTGCAGAACCAACAGAAAACAGGCTATCAGAGCAAACAGAGAAATGTTTGAAGCTGTTTGCGCAGGCTGCGGCGGCACCGCAAAGGTACCCTTCTGCTTTACTCAGTATTTTAACGATGCTGTCACGTGTTGCTTCAATTGTATCGATGCGTCCAGCTGTATCGTAG
>JAZQKU010000022.1:0-2068 GCA_045542315.1 Eubacteriales bacterium
ATATGCCCGGATACAATGACCAGGTCGTTATGGCTGCAGGCACCTTTACGCAGGGCGCTTCAATAGAGCTTTCCGCAGATGCGCCTATAAGAGAACCCTTTTACGTATTCTTCCAAGGCGGTCTTACCTACGAAAGCGGAAAAATAGGCATTCTTTCAGCCGCAAAAGAAGTATTGGAAACGGAGTAATTTTATGGTCATTCTCGGAATAGACCCCGGTGTAGCGACCGTTGGCTACGGAATAATCAACCATGAGGGAAACAGCTTTACCCCTATTCATTACGGCGCGGTCTTGACGCCTGCCAAGACAGAGCTTTCATACAGGCTTTCTCTTATTTACGACGGCATCACCGAGCTTATCAAAAAATACCGTCCCGATGCGGTTGCTGTTGAGGAGCTGTTTTTTAACACGAATATAACAACCGGCATTGCCGTAGGTCATGCACGAGGAGTAATTCTCCTTGCCGCCGAGAAATGCGGTGTGAGATGCTTTGAATATACCCCTCTTCAGATAAAGCAAGCTGTCGTGGGATACGGCAGAGCCGAAAAACGTCAGGTCATGGAGATGACAAGGATAATTTTAAACCTTGAAAAGGTCCCCCGCCCCGACGATACGGCTGACGCCCTTGCCTGCGCTATTTGCCACGCACACAGTTACAATTCAAGACTCTTCAGATAAAGAGGTAATTTTATGTATTACAGTTTTTCGGGCAGATTGGTAATCAAGGAGCCCTCCGTTGCGGTAATAGAATGCGGCGGAGTCGGTTATAAGCTTGGCATTTCCATGAATACTTATAACAAGATAGGCGACGTTGGTGACGAATGTCTTTTGTTTTCCTATCTTTCGGTAAAAGAGGACGCTCTGGAGCTTTACGGCTTTTACGAGGAAAGCGAGCTAAACGCCTTCAAGCAGCTTATTTCGGTAAGCGGCGTAGGCTGTAAGGTTGCTATGTCGATTTTATCTGAGCTTACTCCCGACCGTTTTGCGCTTGCCGTAATATCGGGAGACAACAAGGCCTTTACCCGTGTTTCCGGCGTTGGTCCGAAGCTTGCGGGAAGACTCATTCTCGAGCTCAAGGATAAAATTCAAAAGGAAAATCTTTCGGTTGCTCCCGAAATTGCGGGCGTTGCATCGATTTCGGTTGCGGGTAATCTTTCCGAAGCCGCAGAAGCGCTCTGTGCTCTCGGTTACACGAGAAGCGATGCGGTAAACGCAGTATCAAAAACAGGATTTACAAACGAGGATTCGGTAGATCTTATCATAAGAAAAGCTTTAAAGCTGTTATCAAAGTAATAATTCATAATAAGGAGAACTATTATGGACGATTTTGAATTTGACGAGGGCAGATTGCTTTCAACCTCTCTCACCTCAAGTGAAAACGAAGACCTTTCTTTAAGACCTAAGCGTCTTGATGAGTATATCGGTCAGGCAAAGGTCAAGGAAAATATGAAAATATTTATTGAGGCCGCGAAAAAACGCGGCGAGGTGCTTGACCACGTTTTGCTTTACGGCCCTCCCGGGCTTGGCAAGACCACCCTTGCAGGCGTTATTGCAAACGAAATGAACGTTTCAATAAGAATCACAAGCGGACCCGCAATAGAAAAACAGGGCGACCTTGCGGCGCTCTTAACAAGCCTTCAGGACGGCGACATTCTCTTTATCGATGAAATTCACCGCCTTTCAAAGCAGGTTGAAGAGGTTTTATACCCAGCAATGGAGGACTATTCTCTTGATATCATTATCGGCAAAGGCCCTTCGGCACGCTCGATAAGGCTTGACCTTCCCAAATTCACTCTCATCGGTGCAACAACGAGGGCAGGTCAGCTCACCGCACCGCTTCGCGACCGCTTCGGAGTCAATTCAAGGCTTGAGCTTTACACCCCAAAGGAGCTTCAGCTCATAGCTCTTCGCTCGGCAGGTATTCTCTCAATCAAGATTGAAGAGGACGGCGCCATGGAGATAGCAAAGCGTTCAAGAGGTACTCCCCGTATCGTAAACCGTTTGCTTAAGCGTGTAAAGTCGGAGGCCAAGCGGTCTTAGGAAGACAATCAACTGCCTCAACTCCTTG
>JAZQKU010000023.1:0-11463 GCA_045542315.1 Eubacteriales bacterium
CTACTCCCTTAGCAGGGGAGCCCCTTCGGCCTCTTGGGTATCACTCCGAATCAAAGAAACAATATTGAGCTGATTACCAAGGTATTCTAGCACAGCGGTTCTGATTTGTCAAGGGAAAAAGACAAAGAAATTGCCGCAGCGGCCCCGGATCCTGCGATGGACTTGACTTTTCCGGCGCAAAATGGTATAGTTTAGCACACATGGAGAGTTGTCCGAGCGGTTTAAGGAGCTAGTCTTGAAAACTAGTGATTCCGAAAGGAACCTAGGGTTCGAATCCCTAACTCTCCGCCAACAAAAAAGGAACTTTTGTCTACCAAAAGTTCCTTTTTTGTTTATCCAAGCCGCAGGCTTGGCATATCATCGCCGCGCGAAGCGTGGTGGATATCATCAGCTCCTATGGAGCTGGATCTCATCACGCGTCAGCGTGCATCTACCTGCGGCTTGATGATATACAATGCTTCACATTGATGATATACCGCAACAGGTTGTGGATGATATGCAAGGCTACGCCTTGATTTATTTACAAGAGTATGATACAATAAATACAAACAAAGAAAATATGGAGGTAGAAAAATGAAAAAATTAGCGATTATACTTGTGCTTTGCGCTATTTGTCTTTCTAGCTGCGCTCCGCATTCTCATATAACCAATATTGCAGAATATGGAAAATATGATGATTGTGTTGCTGAACACGAAACTAAATTCTTCCCCGAATTAAATGAAGATATAATGAGCAATTTCAAATACTCCTATAATGCAGATTGTATTATTGATTGCGCTCACGAAATATATCTTGAATTTACTATTGAGGATGAAGCTGAGTTCGCTAACTTTATAAATGAAAACAAAAATAACATTATACAAAGTAATAAAGATGTGGTAACACAAAAATTCAAATATGACGGCACATATACCGAGGTTATCATAGAGGATGTTATAGAAATACGTCATAATGACGAAGGTGAACTTGCGATTGATCGTGCATTTATCAGAAAAATGCTATACAGTGAAGAAACAAGTTCGATAATATTTATTAATTTATATGTGGTTGATTATTGGGAACTCGAAAACTCAACATACATAGAAAGATTTGACATAAATACTCAGGAATTACCTTTGGGTATGCAATAAAATTATCATATAGTTAAAATTGAAACCGCAATGTGTTTTAGTTGACACTTGTATATTGTACGGAATAAATGCAATACGTACACAAGTAACGTTTAACCCCACCCGACTTTTACATCATTTTTAGCCGTTTCTGCTACGAATAAACAGGGCTGACCGCGAGGTCAGCCCTTTAATAATTTTATTTATTTATTTATTGTATTGAATTTTGTCGAATAAAGTATTATAATATATTATGATATAATAGACTGAGTCTGTTTATTTTCGGCGGAAGGAAAATGATAATGATAAATAATGAACTAAAAAGGCTCAGCCGACGTGAGTTGGTTGACGTCATTTATCAACTAAAGAAAAATGAGGACGAGATGAAGGAAAAAATCGAAAGCCTTGAAAAAGAGCTTTCCGATAAAAGAATTCATCTTTCCGTTGCGGGGTCTGTCGCAGAGGCAGCAACGGGTATTACCGACATTTTTGCCACGGCGCAAGCAACTGCCGACCTTTATTTGCACGAAATTTCCTGCATGAAGGCGGATACCGAAAGGGAATGCGCAAAAAAAATAGAGGAAACAGAACGCAAGGTTGAAAAGATTTTATCAGACGGTAAAGAAATATACGAAAAGCTGATTGCAGATTACCAAAGAGATTATCGCAAATGGCAGCAGCTAAAGTCTGAAATGCAAGAATCGGCAGATTGAAAAAGGCTTGAGTGAGGAATAAAAATGAACACGGAAGCTGAAAAGCAGGTATCGGTGCCAACGCTTAAGGAAATTCAGCGTGAGCGCAAACGAATAAGAAGAAAAGAATATTACCGCAAATCTCTCAGAGGAACCGTTTCGGTTTTGGTTGTCGTTGCGGCGATTGCCGTTTTGATTGCAACGTTGTTTTTGCCGATACTTCAGATATCGGGTGACAGTATGTCGCCAACGCTCGAGCATAATGAAATCGTTATTCTTTTGAAAACCAAAAAATTCAACCGCGGAGATTTGATAGGATTTTATTATCAGGGCAAGATTTTGCTAAAGCGGGTTATCGCACTTCCCGAAGACGAGGTTGCAATTGACGCCGAGGGAAATGTCTACGTAAACGGAGAGCTTTTGGAGGAGCCTTACGTAACTGCCAAGGAACTCGGAGATTGCGACCTTGAGTTTCCTTATAAGGTTCCGGGCACCTGTTATTTCGTGATGGGTGACCGCCGATCAAATTCGGTTGACAGCCGCAACTCGGCAATCGGAGCGATTCCCGAGGAGGACATTATCGGAAAGGTATTTATAAGAGTCTGGCCGATTTCAAGGCTTGGATTCGTTCGGTAAAATTTAAATTTTTCAGTAAGGAAAGGAGGGAGAAGCGTGCAGGATATTTTAGATGAAAGCCTGAAGAAGATCAAGAGAATAAGAATTCGGAAAACAAGGATTGTGTCGATCCTGCTGGTTCTCTCTCTTGTGGTTTCATTAGATGTATTTTGGGTTTTACGACAACCGGGCTTAACACTTGCGGGAGATGCAGATTGTAAAATTCTTGAGCACACACACGGTGAAAAATGCCAAAACGGCGAAGAACCCTGCCTGCTTGAAGAACACACCCACGATATTACCTGCTATTCAAACAAAACCGCAGATGCAGAAAGCCAGCTTGACTGGAAGAAAATGTTTGAGAATTACCCATATACGGGTAATCTGCGTGAGGATTTGGCGGGAATAGCCAAAACGCAGGTCGGTTATTCCGAAAGCACACAAAACTTTGAAATCGGCGCTGACGGGATAAGACGAGGATACACCCGCTACGGCGCGTGGTACGGAATACCCTATAACGATTGGTCAGCGGCTTTCGTTTCCTTCTGTTTGCATTATGCGGGTGCCGACTTCAATAAAACACCGGGCAACACGGGAGCATCGGCAATGGCTGAAATTTGGAAAAAGCTCGGAAAATTTGCCACGGTAGGCGAATATACGCCAACGACGGGCGACCTGGTATTTTTCAAAGATAACACGGTTGGAATCGTAACGGAAATACAAAAATCCGTATTCTATTTGATTAGAGGCGACGTAGATAACGCCGTATGCAGAGAAGCCCTGACTCTTACGGATGAGTCGATTAAGGGCTGGGGTATCACCGAGGGCACGCTTTATAGCGGCGATACTCCGGGGGCAGATGAGCTTTTGGATATTACGAGTGGTCCCGCATTCTTTATCTTTGAGGGAAGTAACGCGACGCCCAAAGAGGTGCAGCCGTTTAAATTGAGAAATGCTCGTACGGTTACAGACCTTCTTGACTATCTTGATTCAAACAAGGGAAGCTATTTCTTCACCTTGCTTGATATGGATAATAAGGAGCTGCCGAAGGATGCATCGGGTAACTACATTGTAGAGCCCTACGTGAAATACAAGCTTACGATAAGCTTTACAAGCCCTAACGGCTTTACGCCGGGAACCTTCCAATATAAGATACCCGACGGAGCGATAGTCGACGGGGGAGAGGGCAGCTTTGTACTCAAGGACGGTACCGACGTCGGCTATTGGTCGGTAACGGATGACGGTCTTATTACCTTGAATTTCAATGAACATATGAATAGCCGTACAGATATCACAATAAGCTCCACGGTAGGCATACATTTTGAAGAACAGGATACGCCGATTGATTTTGACGGTAAGATAACGATCACGGTAGAAAAGCCAACCGAAGAAAAAGATCATACGGTGATTACAAAGTGGGGCTCGCAGGGAATAGAAGGCGATTCAAAAACGCCTGATCCCACGAAGCTTTACTGGACGGTGCTTCTTGAAGGTAAAAAGGACTCATACATACCCGGAAGCATTCTTACCGACAAGGCCGTATCGGGCGAATGGCTCGGCAGCCACAGATATACCGAAACGGATATGGCGGCAGGCATTGCATTTGGCATATCGGAGCCCGATCCCGTAACGGGAGAGGCAATAGACTGGCACAGATGGGTTGTTTATCCGGGTGATCCGAATTTGACGTGGACGGAAACGGGCTGGTCTTACAAAATACCCGAAAGCATTACCTGCGAATGGTGCGGTCACCTAACGCTCGGAAATAATAACTGGGTATATACGGTCCAATACACAACTACGCCTTATCAGGCAACTGTTTCGGGCACCCTCGGTTATATGAATCGCGTTGAAATAGAGGAGCAATTTGCCGACGGCTGGGCGTCATTTACCCACGGCGAGCTTCACGGTGAAATAGAAAAGCACGGCTCCTTCATTTCCGATGCGGGCGGCGGCTCGTTTGCATGGGAAGTCGAGGCAATGATTCCGGGAATGCAGGATGGCAAAAAGGTGGATTATTATTGGTTCATAATGGATTATATGGACGTTCGCGACAGTAACGGAAACCTTGTGGGATACGTTACGAACGATGCCGATAAATCAACGGTCACGGCCACCAAAAACGGAACAACGGTAACAGTTCCCAAAATCCAGGATGCAACGCCCGACGATCCGTATGCATGGGAAAACTATTGGTCGTCGGAACGCGGAGGCGTATATTACGGAAGGCAGATAAATATCGTATGCCGATGCAACTGCACGGAGGAAAGCTGTCAGTACTGGAATGACGGTAAATGCGGCAGCGAATACTGGTTTGTTGACAATGACGGAAGATGGACCTCAAACGGTTATTGCTACTGCTGGACCGAAAAGGAAAATACCACCTTCACCTTCGCTTATGAAACCAAGGACCTTTCAATGATAGAAAACTACGGCGGATTGGGATATAAGCTCAGAAACGAGGCGGTGCTTTATAACCGACCGAACGGTATACAGGACGGCGTTGTGGTTGCAAATACGCAAGACGCGGTTGTGATCCCCGGAATTTTCAAGAAAGAGCTTACCCACGACTTCAACGGCTATACCGCAAACTATAAGATAACCATCAATGAAGGAAAGATAAATCTTACAAACGGAACTCCTCTTACCATTCACGACGTTATGACGGAAACCCTCGTATTCATAAGCGGCTCGCTTGTAATAACAACGGAGGACGTAAACGGAAATCAAACCGTGTTAAGGCAGGGTGTTGATTATACCGTTGTCTACGACGGAACGGGAGATACGACGGATTTGGAAGGTAAGCCGGTGCACGTTCTCGATATCGTAATATTGCATCCGCAACCGGTTATGTATATTCTTGATTATGATACGACCCTGACAATACCGACGGGAATAACCGAAGCGATACGATACAGTAACTCCGCAACGATAAATCTGTGGGGAACGAGGATAACCGATAACAGTGTTGAAAAGCTCTACGCCGATATAAACATCGCAGCGAAAAACTATCAGATCAAATTGATTAAAACCTCTTCACTCACGGGTTTGCCGCTTGAGGGCGCCGTTTTCGGATTCTATAACGAGCATGGCGGCTTGATTACCACCGGTACGACCGATGAAAACGGAGGCCTTGTATTCCAATCAAATATAGCAAACGGCATAGTTCTTCGGGATCACATTCCGTATTACCTTCAGGAAATGAGAGCACCGCCGGGCTATCAGCTTGACAGCTCAAAGCACTGGATCTGCTTCTGCGATGAAACTGACGAGTGGTGCGAAGAATGTGCAAGACTTGAAGAAACGGTCGGCACAACACGGATTTTGCACGATCAGGCAGGAAATATCGAGTTGAAAAACGAGATTATGAACTACGATCTGCCTGCTACGGGCGGTACCGGAATTTATCCTTTGATGCTTGCGAGTGTGACGCTCATCGTTACACCGCTTGTATATAAATTCACTCGAGGGCGTAAGCGCGAAAGGAGGAACACGGGATAGCTTCCCTTTATCGCGGCGAATACGCGCCGAAGAAGAATTTACAAATAAAAAATTAAAAATTAAAAGACCAAAAAAGAAAGGAAATTTAAAATTATGAAAAAGTTTTTATCAATTCTTTTGACAGCTATGATGATTCTTGCAATGGGAATTACTGCATTTGCAGAAGAACTTCCCACCACCAACGTAACCTTTAACGACGCAAACAGAAGCTACGAAGGCTACAGATTGTTCGATTTGTCTATCAGCTTAAAGGGCGAAGGACATCACGTGGAGCACGAGGGTAATCATACTGATGATTGCTACAACTACTCCTACACCGTAAATTCCAAATATTTTGCCATTTTGCAGGCAGAAACCCACGCAAACGGCAGAAATGAGATATGGACCGAGGTTGGCGGCAAGCCCGAGAATGCAAGCTCGGTAACCGAGGAACAGATTCTCGATTATTTTGAGGGTCAGACTCCCGATAACGGCACCATGCGTCAGGTTGCAGACCGTATTTACCGTGCAATTATCGCATATAATGCGTCTCTTCCCGAAGATTCAGATGCGAAAATTACTCCCGATGAAAGCAACTTGACCGGCACCAAGACAATCGTGCAGGGCTATTGGATGTTTATCGACGTAACCGATATCAATAACTACGATGCAAACTCTCTTGTTATAATTGATACCGCAGGCGATGAGGCAATCACCATCAATCCCAAAACCGCTCTTCCCACCGTTGAGAAGAAGGTGAAGGATATTGAAGATACCGAGGACAGCAATATTTTGGATAACGAATGGCACGATACCGCTGACCACGACATCGGCGACCTTGTTCCCTTTAAGCTTACCGCAACTCTTCCCGGCAATTTGCAGAGCTACAAAACCTACAAGATCGTCTTCCACGATACCTTTGAAAGCGGCTTTACCTTTGACGAATCCAGCGTTAAGGTTTTGATGTATGATACCAAGCACAGAGCAGACGCAGACTTCGATTTGAACGACAGCATTAAGGACGTTACCTCAAGCTTCGTTCTCAACGTCAATCCGGAAGATTGCACCTTTGAAATCGGTTGTGAAAACGTACTTGCGATTGAAGGCGTAACCAAGGATACCGCATTCGTTGTTTATTACGAAGCAACTCTTAACGAAAATGCGGTTATCGGCGGTAACGGCAACTCAAACAGCGCATATCTCGAATTCTCAAATAACGCTTATGATGCAACCAAGACCGGTAAAACCGAGAATGACACCGTAACTGTTTACACCTATCAGCTCGTAATCAACAAGATCGATGACGAGGGTCATGCACTTAAGGGTGCGGTATTCGCACTTTACAAGAAGGTTCTCGGACAGGCTGATCTCGTTGAGATTGCAATTGATACTACCATCACGGCAGATACCGTAAGATTTGTTTGGAGCGGTCTTGACGATGGCGATTATATCTTAAAAGAGGTTGAACATCCCGAGGGCTACAATGCAATGGACGACGTTGAATTTGCAATCGTTGCAAATCATAGCGAGAATGCAGAGGGCAACCGTGCCATTAACTCTTTGGACGGCGGCAAAATGGGCGCCGGCGAGACTGCTGACGGCGTATTTACCGGCGTTATCGAAAACGATATCGTAAACCACACCGGTATTGCACTTCCCGAAACCGGTGCGAAGGGAACCTTTATGCTCATCGCAGGCGGTTCTGCTCTTGTTATTCTTGCAGCGGTATTTATGATCACCCGCAAGAAGATGTCTGTTTATGAGGACTGATTTTTAATTACTTTTTGGGTTAAAGAAAGCGGCGGATGCAGATCTGCCGTCCGCCGCTTTCTCACTTGTAGAGCAGTGGAGAGATGCTTATGAGGAAAAACAGAATAGGAATCCTATTGGTTCTGATGCTTTTCATCGGCATCTGTGGACTGCTTTATCCGTCGGTGAGCCAATATTGGAACAGTAAAACTCAAACCCGCGCCGTTGAAAATTACAGAGAGATTCTTGAATCCTTAAAGCCAGAGGATTATCAATCCTTTTTTGAAGAGGCTGAAGGCTATAATAGCGAGCTTTATAAGCTCGATTCACCCTTAACCGATTACCGCCGCTTAAACGGATATAACGGTATTCTCAACGTGAGCGGAAACGGGGTAATGGGTTATATTTCCATTCCGAAGCTTGGCGTTGAGCTTCCGCTTTACCACGGAATTTCCGCAGAGGTTCTCAACATAGCCTGCGGACATCTTGAAGGCACGTCACTTCCCATAGGAGGCAAAAGCACTCACGCGGTGCTTTCCGCTCACAGAGGACTTCCGCATGCCAAGCTTTTTACCGAGCTTGACAAAATGGAGCTTGGCGATACCTTTACTATCACTGTGCTTGACAGAACCTTTACCTATCAGGTGGATCAAATTAAAATCGTGCGTCCCAATGAGGTTGACGATATTCGGATAATAGAGGCGGAGGATCTTTGCACCCTTATTACCTGCACGCCATACGGAATCAACTCCCACAGGCTGCTTGTAAGAGGTACTCGCATCGAAAATGCCGCGCCCGTGCTTCATGTAACCTCAAACGCCTATCGAATAGATTCCCTCGTTGCAACCCCGATAGTCGCGGCGCCGATATTGCTTTTCTTATTCATAGTTTTAATGGTTAAATACCGCGACAAGGGTACGAAACCGCTTATTTCAAAGGAGGAAGACGAATGGCTGAAAGACGAGTGGCAATAATTGCATTTTTGGTTGCTTTTATTATAGCCGTATTGCCGTTTGGAGTAAACGCTGCCAATACGTCCGATGCAAAGGAGCCTGTTTCGACCGATAAAGAATGCTCATTAACGCTATTTTACTCAAACGGCAGAAATTTGTTTTCGGAGCTTCCCGTAAGAATTTATAAAATCGCAGAGGTTTCTTCAGACTGCCGTTTTACTTTAACGCCATCGTTTGAATCCACGAAGCTTATATTAAACGGCATTAGGGCGGCAAACGAATGGAACGTAGTTCGATATACTCTCGAAACGCATATTATCACAAGCTCCGTTGAACCCGATTACACGGCGATTACCGACTCGGAAGGGAAGATAAGCCTTGCGGGCTTATCGGTAGGACTTTATCTTGCGGTGGCCGACCAAACGGTAACAAACGAATCGGTATATATCTTCGATTCCGCATTGGCAATGCTGCCGGGCTTGAATTCCGAAGGCTTTTGGGAATATAACGTTGATATCGTGCCAAAATCCGCAGTTGTACCGCCGGTTGAACCCGATGAAGAAACCGAATTAAGAATTACAAAGCTTTGGAATAACGATAACGGCAAAAACACCCGCCCGAAAAGCATAGAGGTGGAAATTTTCAAAAACGGCGAAAGCTATCTTACGGCAAGGCTTTCCGAGGAAACTATGTGGAGCTTCAGCTGGACCGCGAAGGATGACGGCTCCGATTGGAGAGTTTCCGAACGTAGCGTGCCGTCAGACTATGCGGTGACCGTTGAAAAGCGTGAAAATACCTTTGTTTTAACAAACACCTTCATTTCGTTTGATCCCGAAGATCCCGTAACGCCGCCTACCGGCGATACGGCTAATATAATGTTTTATATAATAATTATGATAATATCCGGAATAGCGCTTACTGTTTTGGGAATTGCGGGGATGAAAAAACGAGATGAAAAGTAAAAATAACGGAATATTGCGAAAAGTTTGCGTAATTACGGGCGCGGTAACCCTTTTCGTTGCAGTTGCGGCGTTGATTTTTTGGCAGCTTTGCATTCATAATTTTCAGCAAAGAAACGAATATTACGTAAAAACAATTCAAAGCCTTATCCCCAGCCCTGAGGGCGCTTTTCCCGAGGAGCGCAGAGATAACACTATGTCGGCGCTTTACATCGACGGCATCGGGTTTGTTGGAATTTTGGAATTCCCGCGCTTTGATTCGGTGCTGCCTGTTTGCGAGAGCTGGGGAAATTCCTTTAAATATCCCTCTCGCTTCAGCGGGAGTGTTTACGATCGTTCGATAATTATCGGCGCCACCTCCCAAAAGGGTCAATATGATTTTTACCGCGAAATATCGGTTGGCGATCGGATTTATTTTACCGATATGGAGGGTAACCGATATTCCTATTCGGTGACGGATATCCGATATGAAAAAAACGCCGATATATCGGCGTTAAATAAAAGGGAAGCTTCGCTTACCGTCTTTATTAAAAACGTGAGTGCTTTTGAATATATAATAGTTTTTTGTAACGTTTTAGACTGATAAAAAACACCCTCCCGCTTTTCCGTGATGTTCTTAACGGAGAATTGATGGGTGGTATGTAACCGGAAGGTGTAAAAACCTTCCGGTTATTACTTTTCATGCGGTTTTTGCTGTGGGTTGTGCGAGAACTTCGATAGCAGGGACGCCTTCTTGTTCGGGAAGGCGGAAGGTGTAGCGGATAATGATGGGATTGCCCGCCGTTCGGGAGTATTTCTCGAATTTTTCGTACACCTCTATTCTGCGGATGAAGACTCTCAGCAGTTCGGGTGTCAGCTTTGGCATTTCAATATACTGCTTAGCGTTGCGGATAAATTCTTGTATGCATTGATCTCGCATATCCATTCTTTCGATGCTCTCCGCAAGCTCCTGCAACTCCCGTTTCTTCTCCGCCTGCTCCTGTTCATATCCGTTTGCCATCGAGTCGTAGCGTTCGGGAGTGATTCTTCCCGATACTCTGTCCTCGTACAAGCACCGAATGATGTTATCCAGGTCTTGGATTCGCTTTTCAAGCTGCTCCTTTTGAATCCTGGCATTGCGGTAGAACTTTTCCGCTTCTGCCTCACCGTTCTGTGTTGCCATCGCATAGAACTCATCGGGGTTATCTCTTGCAAAGGCAGTCACGGTTCTGAGATTGTGCAGTACGATGGTATCGAGAACGCTTTCACGGATATAGTGTGCAGTGCATTCGGTGGTTCTGCTTTGGAATCCTCCGCATTGGAAGTTGTTGTTTTCCGGCTTGACGGTTTTCCCTCGGTGTAGATATAACCGCTTACCGCATTCACCGCAGAATAGGAATCCTGCATACTTGTCCATCTCACCTTGCTTGTCGGGGCGTTTCCGTCCGGCGAAGTGCCGTTGCACCATCTCAAAGGTCTTGCGGTCAATGATCGCTTCGTGGGTGTCCTTGAAGATGGGGATATTTTCGGGATCGTTCTTCAGCCTTTTCTTCAGTTTGTTGGACTTGGAATAGGTCTTGAAGTTTACGGTGTCTCCCACATATTCCTGATTGGACAGCATCTTGCGGACGGTGTTCTGTGCCCAATGATACGGTCTGCTTAAATCAGGATTGCCAGATTTGTTTCCGCTTTTCCTAAATGCGTACACGCTTGGGCAGAGAATCTTCTCGGCGGACAGTCTGTCGCAGATCTTCACGATGCCAATTCCGCTTGCGTACATCTCAAAGATTCGTTTCACGATAGGTGCGGTTTCGGGATCGGGGATATACTGCTTCGGGTTATTCGGGTCTTTCATATATCCGTATGGAATAGTCGTTCCGACTCGCTCCCCACGTTCACCTTTAGCTCGTTGTACGGCTCTGATCT
>JAZQKU010000024.1:0-12369 GCA_045542315.1 Eubacteriales bacterium
TCGATCTCGGCACCGCCAATACACTCATCTATAAAAGAGGCAAGGGCATAATAATGCGCGAGCCCTCGGTAATATCTGTAAACACCGAAACGGGCAAGATCGTTGCCGTCGGCACCGAGGCAAAGAAGATGCTCGGAAGAACTCCCCGTGAGATCAAAAGCACCCGTCCGCTCGTTGACGGCGTTATCGCCGATTTCGATTGCGCGGCAAAGATGCTCAAGGAGTTTGTCAAAAAGGCCGGAAACAGCGGCATTTTCAATAAAACGAGAGTTGTCGTTTGCTACCCCGTAGGCGTTTCTGAGGTTGAAAAGATGGCTATTGAGGACGCAGCGGGTGATACCGGCGCAAAAAAGGTCTATCTTATTCCCGAGCCGTTTGCTGCAGCTGTCGGTGCAAATCTTCCCGTATTCGACGCATCGGGCTCTATGATCGTCGATATCGGCGGCGGCACCACCGAGGTTGCGGTAGCCTCATTGGGAGGTATAGTAACCTCCTGCTCGCTTCGCTGTGCGGGCGACGATATGGATAAAAATATCGTAAACTACGTTAAAAAGAAGTTCAATCTGCTTATCGGCGAAAGAACCGCCGAGGCGGTAAAGATGGAAATAGGAAGCGTTTACGAGGGAACGGAGAAAAAGGATTTTGCAGAGGTCCGCGGAAGAGATCTTTTGAACGGACTTCCCTCAATGGTAAAGCTTTCGGCGTCCGACGTGCGTGACGCTATTACCCCCTCCGTTGAGAAAATATCGGATGCAATTCACGCAACGCTTGAGGAAACTCCCCCCGAGCTTGCGGGCGATATTATTGAAAACGGCATAATGCTTGCGGGTGGCGGCGCGCTTGTTGCGGGTATAGATAAATACCTCTCTAAGCGCCTCGGCGTTCCCGTACATATTGCCTCCGAGCCGCTTGACTGCGTTGCGGTAGGCGCGGGTAAAATGTTTGATTTCCTTGATACCATCGACGATATAACCATAGATTGAGAGATTTTCAGATGAAGCTTTTTCAAAGTAAGTTTTTCATAGCAATCTGCGCCATTGTGCTTTTCATTGCGGGATTTTCGCTTTATTCGGTAACCCTTACCGACGGAACCGCCGTGGGAAATATGGGCAAGGAGGTAGCCGTTTTTTTCAAAAACGGCATTAACTCCGTCGGTAACTTTTTTGAAAACGGCCTTGAGGGGCTTTTTAACTATGGCAACGTGGTAAAGGAAAACGAGGAGCTTAAAAACAAAATTAACGAGCTTGAAAAGGAGCTTATCAAAAACGGAAATCTCATAGATGAAAACGAAAATCTCAAGGATCTTCTCGGAATAGTCGGCGAGGAAAAGAGCTACGAAATAATCGAAGCCTCTGCCGTTTCCAAGGCGGACGGAGATTGGTTTTCGGTATTTACGATAAACAAGGGCAGCTCAAGCGGAATTGAGATAGGGGCCCCCGTGCTCACCTCCGACGGACTTGCCGGCACGGTAACCGACGTCGGTGCAAACTGGGCGATAGTCACCTCGGTGATCGATACCGAATCGAGAGTCGGCGGTATCGTTTTACGTACGGGTGACGCCGCCGTTCTGAAGGGCGATTACTCTCTTATGCAAAAGGGGCTTTGCCGCCTTTCCTACATCTCAAACACCGCGGTAATAAGCAGAGGCGATACGGTTTACACCTCGGGTCTCGGCGGTATATTGCCCTACGGTATAAAAATCGGTAAGATCAACGAGATATATTCCGACGAGCAGGGCGTCGCGCTTTATGCGGAGGTCCAGCCCGCCGTTGATTTTTCAAATATCAAAAATCTTTACGTTATAATCGGTGAAGCCAATGAAGCTGATTGATAAGATAAAGGGTAAGCGAATAGTCATTTACGGACTTTTGCTTATCGCGGTGGCTTTGGAGTGCGCGGTAGATAAAATAACTGTTTTCGGCATCGAACCCTGCTTTGTTTATCCTCTGCTGCTCGTTGCCGCTTTCCATTTAAACGAAAAAGAGATTGCCGTTTCGGGACTTTTGTTCGGAGTGCTTCTTGATTTTCAAACGTCGTTTATCGGCTATAACGCAATATTTTTTACATTAACGCTTTATTTTGTTGCGATTTTGCTTCAAAGCGTTTTAAACAAAAACCTTGTAACCTTCATAACCGCGGCGATTGTTCTGACTGTTTTGTATTTTACGCTGGCAGCTGTATTTTATCTGGTTGTCAGTGCAAAAACGGGATTTTTCACAGTGCTTATAGCTACTGTTTTGCCAAAAACGGCAATAACCGTTTTTATAGCGCTATTGTGCTATTTTATAGTAAAGCTTGTAAAAGAGCAATTTGTTAAATTCTGGGGCAAGGATCCGAAATAATAACATGAAAGGGAAGAACGGGAATGAAGAAAAACCGCATAATACTTTACTTTACGGTCATAGCTCTCGTTGCTTCCGTTTTTATGGGAAGACTCGTTGATCTTCAGATAGTCAACGGCGAAGGCTACTACAACCAGACGCTCACCTCAATAACCAAAAAAACGTCGGTAAAGGCATATCGCGGCGAGGTGCTTGACCGTTATGGCAGACCGCTCATAAAAAACGTTATGAAATACGTTGTTTATATCGAGCGCTCGTTTATTCCCGAGGAGAGCTATAACGAGAGCCTGCTTTCAATAGCAAGCCTTTTCAGAGAAAAGGGAGTAAAATACACCGATACCTTTATGATAGGCTATTTCCCCTATGATTTTCTCACACTGTCGGAAAATCCGCAAAACGATACCGTGTCGTTTAACGATTTCCTCAAATATTACGGGGTGAAAAATAACGGAAACGCCGCTGAGATAATGAACGCGCTTTCGGTAAAGCTCAAGCTTCAGAGCTACGATGAAACCGAAAAGCGAATTCTTATAGGTCTTCGCTACGATATGTACCGTAACGGTACCTCGAGCGGAAATCCGCTTATGTTTGCCGACGGTATCGATATCGGGCTTCTTACGGTGCTTGAGGAAAACGCATCGCTTTATCCGGGAATAATAGTCGAGGCTGAAACCGAAAGCGAATACGTTTATCCGGGATATGCCTCTCACATACTCGGCAGAGTGGGTAAGATTTCCTCGTCGGAGTATGCAGAGCTTAAGGAGCAGGGATATACGATACACGATTACGTCGGTAAGGACGGCATTCAAAAATCCTTTGAAAGCTATCTTCGCGGCATCGACGGTGTAAGAACCACCTACCTCGACAGCGATTACAACATCATTTCAAGTGAAATAACCACCCCCGCTCAGAACGGGAACAACGTGGTGCTCACAATAGATATAGAGCTGCAGATGGCAGTTGAAGCGGCGCTTCGCGAAACGATAGCGGATATGCAGAAGAATAAGCACAAATATCCCAACGGTAACGGCGATGCCTGCGCAGGTGCTGCGGTCGTGCTTGACGTCAAGACGGGCGAGGTGCTTGCAATGGCAAGCTATCCCACCTATGACCTCACAACCTTCACCGAGGATTACAACTCTCTCTCGTCAAACGGCCTTTTGCCTCTTTTGAACCGCGCGATAGGCGGCACCTACGAGCCGGGCTCCACCTTCAAAATGATATCCGCAATTATGGCGCTTAACGAGGAGCTTTTAAACTCTAATGATCTCTATAAATGCACGGGAAGATATACTTATTACAAGGACTACCAGCCCTACTGCTACGGACAGCGCGCTCACGGTATCATCAACGTTTCAAAGGCTATCCAAATGTCCTGCAATTCCTTTTTCTTCGATATAATCCGTCAGCTCGGATTAAAAAAACACAACAGCTATTCCGCTATGTTCGGCTTCGGAAAAGCCACGGGAATAGAGCTTATGGGTGAAGCAAAGGGCTATTATCTTTCAAAGGAGCTTTTTGATGAACGCGGTATGACTCCGGGTGATCAGCTTATGGTATCGATAGGTCAGCTGAACACCGCAACGCCTATCCAGCTTGCCTCGTATGCCCAAATGCTTGCAAGCGGTGACGAACGCTATCAGCCGCATTTGCTCAAAGAGGTAATAGACGCGGGCTACGATAACGTTATTTACAAAACCGCTCCTACCGTTGTTTCAAGCTTTTCCGATCTCGGTATTTCATCAAACGATATTAAAACGGTTTTAACGGGAATGCGCGGAGTGGTAACTCAAAACTCAAACAGAAACCGCCTTATAGGTGTCTATAACGCTGCGGCAAAAACGGGCACCGCTGAGGTGCCGGGAGGCTCGCCTAACGCGATTTACGTTTCCTTCGCGCCCTACGAGGACCCCGAAATCGCGATAGCGGCTGTGGTTGAGCACGGCGGCGAGGGCGGATATCTTGATGAGCTGATATCCAAAATAATGAAGCAGTATTTTACGTCAAATAATGAAAGCTCGGGAATAATTCCCGACGGAAGCTTAGTTAAATAAAAGGAAGAGGAAAGAAAATGGCAATCAGACACTTAATTGATTTCAGCAACATCGACGTTGCAAGATGGGAAAGCCTTGCAAAGCTCACAAACGAGATAATCGACTCGCCCGAGGATTTTGCATCGTCCTGCAAGGGCAAAGTTCTTGCAACTCTTTTTTACGAGCCGTCAACGAGAACTAAGTTTTCGTTCCAGACCGCAATGCTCCGCTTGGGCGGAAGCTATATCGGCTTTGATAACGCCGAAAATTCATCTGTTTCCAAGGGCGAAACGTTGCGAGATACCATCAAAATAGTTAATAACTACGCCGATATAATCGCAATGCGTCACCCCTACGAGGGTGCGGCTTATGCGGCAACCCTATATTCGAGCACCCCTATCATAAACGCGGGTGACGGCGGTCATATGCATCCCACCCAGACTCTTGCCGACCTTACAACAATGATGCGCGAAAAGGGAACCCTTGAGGGTCTTAAGATCGGCATCTGCGGCGACCTCAAATACGGCAGGACCGTCCATTCGCTTTTGAAGGCGATGTCGCTTTTCAAAAACAATAAATTCTACCTGATTTCAACCGAAAGCCTTTCCACTCCTCAATATATAATCGACGAAATTGTAAAAAGCGGCAACCAATACGTTGAGTGCGATTCACTTGATAAATACATAGACGAATTCGATTGCCTTTATATGACCCGTATCCAGCAGGAGTGCTTTGCCTCCGAGGAGGAATATCTTGCCCAGAAGGGAATTTTCGTTCTCGACGAAGCCAAGATGAATAAAGCGAGAAAAGACCTTATCATTATGCATCCCCTTCCGAAGATAGATGAGATAGCCGACAGCGTCGATTTCGATCCCCGCGCTCTTTACTTCAAGCAGGCGAAATACGGAATGTATGCGAGAATGGCGCTTATAAAGACTCTTCTTTCCGAGAATTTCGAGCTTCCCGCAATTCCGAAGCCCACCGATGCGGGCAAAAACGTATTTTGCAGCAATCCCAAATGCATAACAAAGCTTGAACCCACCTTGCCCTCGCAGTTTGGCGGCGAAAGCGGCAAAAAATTCTGCAAATACTGTGATTTTGAAGCAATCGAATGGTGATAAAAAATGTATAAAATGCTGAAGCTCGAGCCCAAAATGGCAGAGTATTTCATTGACAAATTCGGCTTTGACAAAAAGCTTTCGGTATTCGGCTCCTGCGATGACCGCGGATTCCTTGCTCTTTGCTTTTACGATGATACCAAGGAGCCTGCGGAGATAATCGGCTTTCACGTTTACGAAAAGACCGAGGAATGCTATTGGGTTGAAAACCTCATAAGAGCAACCATAAACAGCCTTGAGCTTTCCGGAAGTCTTGTATGCGAATACCGCGGAAGCGACTATATCCCGCAGTTCAAGGCAAGCCGTTTTACGGAGAAAAACGGCATACTTATTGCAGACCTTAAGGCGATATTTGCTGCGGGCGGACCGTGCTGCCATGGCTAAAAGAATAGCAGTTATCGGCGGCGGTGCCGCAGGAATGATGGCGGCAATTACCGCCGCAAGAGACGGAAAAAGCGTCACGCTCTTTGAAAAAAACAAAATGCTCGGAAGAAAGCTTTTGATAACGGGTAAGGGAAGATGCAACGTCACGAATAACTGCGAGGTATCGGAGCTTATCAAAAACGTTGCGGTAAACCCGAGATTTCTTTACAGTGCCTTCAACGCCTTCGATTCGGGAAGCACCGTTGATTTCTTCGAAAGCCGCGGCGTCAAGCTGAAAACCGAAAGAGGAAGAAGAGTTTTTCCCGAAAGCGATCGCTCGGCAGACGTTGTCAACGCTCTTCGGAAAGAGGTCGATGAGCTGAACGTTACCGTTATGAATAAAACGGTAACCTCCGTTTCGGCAGATAAGACCGTTTTTTGCAAAAGCGAAAAATATTCCTTCGATTCGGTGATAATCGCCACGGGCGGCCTTTCATACCCCTTGACCGGCTCCACGGGCGACGGCTATAAATTCGCCAAAAATCTCGGCCATGCGGTAACACCCCTTTCGCCCGCGCTTGTGCCGATAAACACAAACGAAAAATGGGTAAAAAACGCCGCGGGACTTTCTCTTAAAAACGTTGACCTTGTCTGCACCTTAAACGGTAAAAAGATATTTTCCGAGCGCGGCGAAATGCTCTTTACTCACACCGGCATTTCGGGGCCGCTCGTGCTCTCGCTTTCATCGGTGCTTAAGCCCGAGAATATAAGCAATGCCGAAATTTTCATAGATCTCAAGCCCGCTCTTGACGAGAAAACTCTTGAAAACCGTATAATGAGAGATTTCGAGGCAGAGAAAAACCGCGAGATAAAAAACGTAATAAGAAAGCTTTTGCCGCAAACGCTTATAGAATCGGTTATTTCGATTAGCGGAATAAACGGCGAAAAAAAGGCAAATTCGCTTACAGTCAACGAGCGCAAGGCTCTTGTCAAAGCGCTTAAGGGCCTCAAGCTCACGGTAAAGGAATTCGGCGGATTTGATGAGGCGGTAATAACCTCGGGCGGAGTTTCGGTTAAAGAAATCGACCCTAAGACCATGGAATCCAAGCTTGTAAAAGGTCTTTATTTTGCAGGCGAAATAATAGATGTTGATGCATTTACCGGCGGCTACAATCTTCAGATAGCCTTCTCAACAGGCTACCTCGCCGGAAAAAATGCATAAAAGAAAGGATAAAAATATGGATCGCATCATAAACATAGCAGTAGACGGACCCTCCGGGGCAGGAAAAAGCACTCTTTGCAAGCTTCTTGCAAAAAAATACGGGCTCATTCACCTCGATACGGGCGCTCTTTACCGCGCCGTCGGCTCTTATGCGCTCTCAAAGGGTAAGGATACCAAATCGGTTTCGGAAATCGAGCCGCTTCTTTCCGAAATAAACATTGAGGTCGATTACAAGGACGGAAAGCAGCTTACCTTCGTAAACGGCGAGGACTATTCAGAGAGAATAAGATTTCCCGAGGTGTCGATGGCGGCGTCAAACGTTTCGGCGCTTCCTCCCGTAAGAAGCTTTCTGCTTGATATTCAGCGCCAAATAGGCAAAAAGCAAAGCGTAGTGCTTGACGGCAGAGATATCGGCACCGTAGTTTTGCCCGATGCCGACATTAAGATATTTATGACCGTCGATGCAAAGGAGCGAGCAAAGCGCCGCACGGCAGAGCTTGTGGAAAAGGGCTTTGACGCAAAGGAGGAGGATATCTATAACGAGATACTCCTTCGCGATAAAAACGATTCGGAAAGAGCGGCCGCACCTCTCAAAAGAGCCGACGATGCTATCGACTTCATAAACGAAAACGGCATTGACCAAAGCTTTGCAAGGCTTTGCAGTATAATAGAGGAAAAACTCAAATGAAAAAAGGCTTTCTTTACGGCTTCGTGGGAGCAATAGTGAAAATAGTGTTCCCCTATAAAATAGTATATAAAGGCGAAATACCGAGGGAAGGCGGCGCCGTGGTAACGGCAAACCATCTTTCCTACGTTGACTTTTTCTTTGTGCGTGACGCAATGAAGCGCCATACCGCCTTTATGGCAAAAAAAGAAATATGCCGTTTCAAAATAATGGATTATTTTGTAAAGAAAAACGATATAATTCCCGTTGACCGCCACTCACACGACTTGACCGCCATAAAGCGTGCACTTAAGGCGCTTAAGGACGGTAAGGCACTCGGAATTTTTCCGGAGGGCACAAGAAAGTTCAAAAACAAAACCGATGAATTTCATAACGGCGCCGCAATGGTCGCAATAAGAACAGGCTCGCCTGTTGTTCCCGTGCGTATCTTCACAAAAAACGACAGAGTGCGTCCCTTCAGGCTTTCCACTGTTGTAATCGGCGAGCCGTTTTTACTTGAAGCCACAAAGGATTATGACGCCGCAACGGAAATAATAAAGGAAAAAATCTATTCATTGGAGAAATAAATTGGAAATTGAAATTGCAAAAACGGCGGGCTTTTGCTTCGGCGTTGACCGCGCCGTTTCAGAGCTTTATAAGCTCATAGAGCAGGGAAACGGCAAGCGTATATTTACCGTAGGCCCCATAATTCATAATCCGCATATAATAAACGATCTCGAAAGCAAGGGCGTTTACGCGGTAAACGACGTTTCGGAGCTTCCCGCAGATTGCTTTGCGGTAATAAGAACTCACGGAGTTACCTCGGAAACGGTAAATTACTTAAACGAAAACGGAATAGAATATGCCGATTTTACCTGCCCCTTCGTAAAGAAGATACAGCGCATTGCCGATAAAACCGATAAAGATACTCTTTTTCTCATAGCGGGCGATATCACCCACCCGGAGGTAAAGGGAATAGTGAGCTATGCAAAGGGCAGAGTAATATCATTTAACTCCGCCGCAGAATTGGAAGAAATTGTAAATAAAGAGCCTGAAATAGCCAAAGAAAAGGCGATTTTGGTTGCGCAGACCACTTTCAGCCTAAAAGAATGGAAAAAAATTTCCGAAATTTCACGAAACTACTTTATTTTTTTATCAATATGTGATACAATATGTGACGCAACTGAAAAAAGGCAGCGCGAAGCCTCGCGTCTTGCCCGTGAAAATGATGCTGTGGTCGTGATCGGCGGCAAAAAAAGCTCGAACACGGCAAAGCTTTTTGAAACGGCGTCGCAGCTTTGCAAAAACACTTTTTTAGTTGAAAATGTCGGTGAAATTCCGATAAATATTTTAAAGAAAGCAAAAAAGATTGGTGTTACCGCAGGAGCATCGACTCCGAAAGGTATCATCAAGGAGGTAGTAGCAGAGATGTCAGAATTGAACGGAGAAAATTTTAACGATATCAGCTTCGAGGAGGGTTTACTTGTATCGTTTAAGTCTGTTTCCAACGGAGACAGAGTTACCGCAACGGTAATCAACGTAGCATCAGGCGAATTGCAGCTCGATATCGGCACGAAGCACGCAGGATATATGTCGGCTTCGGAATTTTCTGTAACACCTGTAGCCGATCTTCGTAAGGTCGTCAACGTAGGTGACGAAATGGAGGTGCAGGTCGTTCGTGTAAATGATGTCGAAGGCACGGTTGCGCTTTCGCGCAAGCGCGTTGAATTTGACGCATTCAAGAGAGAACTCGATGACGCTGAAAAGAGCGGCGCAGTACTTTCGGGCAAGGTTACCGAAATAGTAAATAACGCAGGCGTTATCGTAACCTATAAAGGACAGACCGTATTCGTTCCTGCAGCCCAGACCGGCATTGCAAAGGACGGAGACCTTTCCGTATTGGCAGGTAAAGAGGTAAACTTCAAGGTTATCGGCATAAGAATCGAGCGTCGCCGCCGCAAGGTAGTCGGCTCAATCAAATACGCCGAGAGAGACGTAAGAAAAGAAGCTGTTGAAAAGGTATTTTCCGATATTGAAATCGGCAAGGAATACGTTGGAAAGGTAAAATCCATCACCCCCTTCGGCGCATTTGTCGATATCGGCGGTGTTGACGGACTTATCCACATTTCCGAGCTTTCCTGGAAGAAGATCAAGCATCCCTCCGAGGTAGTTTCGGTAGGCGATGAGGTCAAGGTATTTGTAAAGGACTTCTCCGAAGAGACCCACAAGATCTCGCTCGGTTACCGTCGTCCCGAGGATAACCTTTTCTTCGCATTCATTAAGGATAATCAGATCGGTGACGTTATCGACGTAAAGATCGTAAAGATCATGCCCTACGGCGCATTTGCGGAGATCGTTTCCGGTGTTGACGGATACATTCACATTTCGCAGATCGCAAACTGCCGTGTAAACAACATCAACGACTACATTAAGGTAGGCGACGTTGTAAAGGCAAAGATCACCGAAATAAACAACGAAAAATTCCGCGTTTCTCTTTCTATGAGAGCACTTCTTGAGGAAGCTCCCGCAGAGGAAGCTCCCGCAGAGGAAGCTCCCGCAGAGGAAGCAGCAGAATAATTCAAAAAAGCAAAAGCCTCTCCAAACGGAGAGGCTTTAACATTATATGCACGATCTGCTTATAATAATAGTGCGGAAAAGCTCCGCGAACAGTAAAAAGCAGGTGAGTGACGTGAAATTCGGAGTAGCGTTACTTCGTTGTGAGGATAAGGGCGCTTCTGCAGGTGTGCTTAAGGCGCTTAAAATTATGGGGGTAAGGGTCGGCGCAATATACGGTGAGGGCATCTCGGCGCTCACGGCTTTACTTTACTCCTTGGGAATAAGTCCCGAAGAAATTGAGGACAAGGTGTCGGTCTTTTCGAGAGAAAGAACGCTGTTTGACCTTTTGTTTTGGAAAAAAGCAAAAAAGAAAAAGGAGATAGGCTTGCTTTTTGAACGGCATAGAGTAAGACTTATCGGCGACTCGGTGATCCCCGTTTATCTTGCCGTGTCGGATAAAGAGGGAAGAATAACGGTAATAACGTCGGAAAAGGAAACGTTTTGCGGGAAACACGTCAAAAAATGCGAAATGTCATCGGTTTCCGCGGCAGATTGGATAATTGAAAACGCAAAAACCCCTTTCGCCGACAAGGTAAATTTCAAAACACTTCTTGAATTTCAGGGGGTAAACGCCGTAATAACGGTAAGCGGTGAAGAAAAGAAAAGCGGCCCCACCGAATACGGCTATAACATATCGTTTCCCAAAAACACCGATTGCAGCACTGCATGCAAGAGTCTCTGTTCCGAAAACGAAGAAATGCTCAAAACAATATTTTTAAGATAGGAAAATAAAAAATGCAAAGATGCGGAGAAGTAATTAAAACGGAAGAAAAAACTGCGTTGGTACGCGTTAAAATGGTAAACTCCTGCAGCCCCGAATGCGAAAACTACGGTATTTGCAAAAAGCACGAGGAAGAGGTTTTGGCAATAAACGAAATAGGTGCGGTTATCGGCGACACGGTGACAATAGAAACACCCGACCGCCCCGTGCTGCTGTTTGCATTTATAACCTTTATAATCCCTCTGATACTCTGCCTTTTCGGTGCGGGTGCGGGCTTTTTGCTTTTCGGCGAAGCGGCGGGTGTGATAGGCGGTGCGATCGGCCTTTTGCTTTCTCTTGCCGTAATTATTTTTACAGATAAAAAGCTTAAGAGGACCGAAAAGCTTTCGGTGATAGCAGCTATCACAAAAAACGGAGAAAATCAGGCTTCTTGCGACTGAAAAATGCAAAAAATTGCTGTAAAAATGCAAAAAATTGCTGTCTTTTTTAAATTATGAAAAAACACTTGCAATTCAATATAATAAAGTGCTATAATTATAATGTCCAATAAAATACAGAAAGGAAAAAACAGCAATGACCAAAAGAATTACAGCGATTCTCCTCACCGTCGTTATGCTTATCGGCTGTCTCGGAATGCTCGCATCCTGCGGCGAACCCGAAATTCAGTCTGAAGTTATCGACGGCAAATACTCCCCCACCATTAAGGTAACCTGGGCGTATCCCTTCGTTGGCTCGGGTCAGGAAACCGTTGACCATCACAAGGATGCAGACGGCAACCCCGACTGGACCACAGGCGACACCTCCTGGACAAGACTTGCAAAGTCCAACTACGGTATTGATCTTAAGCTTGAGTGGGAAATTCACGAGGGCGGAGCTTATATGCAGAAGCTCGATAACGCCATCTTGCTCGGCGAGATTCCCGACTACGTAAACTGCCTTTACGACGTGCTTGCAATCAACTACGTAAGTAAGCTTTACAATGCCGATCTCATTCAGCCTATCGACGAAATGATAGAGCTCTATGCCTGTGAGGATTATAAGGATACCATCGAGCTCGTAGGCGATCAGGTATTTTATTCCGCAACCTTCGGCGGCAAGATCTACGCTCTTCCCCACATCGTTGTAGGTAACTCCAAAAACGTTGTATGGTGGATCCGTCAGGATTGGCTCGATGCCGTAAACAAGAGTGTTCCCGATAATTGGGACGATTTCAAGGACGTTATGATCGCCTTTGCAAATCAGGATCCCGATGGCGACGGCCAGAAGAACACCTACGGCCTCGGTCTCAAC